>CAMFEN010000056.1 GCA_945949375.1 uncultured Bacteroidales bacterium
GTGTAAGGACGCCCCACCGCATCGGACACCGAATGGAAAGAGAACGCTTGGTTCCACTCGCCCGCACAGTCTTTGCTTGTGTTAGTGGACTGTACATATACGAAGTACTCGGTATCTGCCGACAGATTGGAGAGCATTTGTTTCGGGGTGCTCACTGCGCCGTCGAACATATCTGCCGTAGCAGCGGCGGGGTCAGCCAACTCCGTGCTGCTCACTTTCAAGTTCCAAGCCGTTTCGTCTCCGGCAGCCTCCCACGAGATGGTAGCACCCGTTTGGGTAATTGCCCTTGCCGAGATGGTTTGTACCTTTTTGCACTGAGGAATAACTCTAATTGACAAGTTATCAATCATCACATCGTTGGATTTCTTGGCAGTAGCATCATACGTACAGGTCAATACGATTTGTCCTTCTCCGCCCGTATATGAACTAAAATCAACTAACCATTCCTCCCATGCAGATGTTTGGGAGAGTTCCAAAGTAGTTATAGTAACCACCTCCGTAGCACCAGTCGGCAAAACGCCTACTTCCAAACGATGTACATAAGAAGTAGAATAAGTGTTTGCCATCATTGACATCTGCAATGTTTTGATCGGTAGCTCCAATGCAGGAAGTACTAATTGCGCTTTGTTCTTTGTAGTAGAAGAAGCGTAAAAACGGTATGCCATTTGATACAAGCTTTCAGGATCCTTCGCAACCGCATACGATGCTTTATATACGTAAGGATATGTTGATGCTGTTGATGCACCCATCTCATAGTATGGTGGCAATGTATTATTGGTTGTGCTTCCCGTTGCGTAACTATCAAAGTTCTCGTAGAACGGCAAATTCCATTTATCTGTTTCCGTCCAGAAGGTGAGCGGCATTGACCACGCGCCCTTCTCCGTGCCTTTCACGGCGCGTACAAAGACGGTATATTGCGAGGAATGGGTCAGCCCTGTCAGTTGCCTTATCGCATCGTTGGATGCCGTGAACGTCTTTAGCGGCGTATCCTCGTCGGGGTTAGTGCTTGCGCCTGCATAGAGAGCGACCTCCCAGTTGGTCGCATTGCCGTTCTCTTTCCACTCAATAGTAGCCGAGGTGGTAGTGACGGTTGTGGTTTCCACATCCGTTACGCGCTGCGGAGAAGCAGAGAGAGTAATCGATAGGTTGTCTACAAAGAATTTGGATGTATAATTCGTTTGGTTATCCATATAGAGCACAATGTACTTACCTGTACCGGTATATGCAGAGAGCGGTACAAAGAAATACTGTGCTACCTTTAGGGTATCCAAGGTAACTGATGCTACTTCCGTCAAGGTACTTACATTCGTCGGGTCGGTCATCACACCTATCTTCAATTCCTTGCAATAGGTGATTTTGGTATTGTCTGTCCATCCCCAGAAAGATAGCGTCAAATCTTTTGCTGCCACGCCTGATAATTCCGGCAAAATAATATAGGGTTTCAAAGCTGCTTTGCTTGCCGTAGAAGAATAGTACGCATAAAATCGCAACGAATTTTTCACCACTTCCGAGGGAATGGTATATCCCGTGGCTGCCGACCATGCATACACATTGGGCAGATAAGCACTGGTTGAACTTAATGAGCTATTCCCAATATTTCCCGTAATCCAATAGGCGGGTGCCTTCCCGTTTCCAGCCGTCTCTTTGGTAAAATCGTTGTAGTAGGGGACGGTGAGTGCGTAGAGGGTAGTAACAGAAGTGGAAGCCCATTGGTCGCCACACGCGGGGGATACATAGACGTAGTACATGGTGTTGGCGGTAAGTCCGCTGAGCGCGTACTCCTGCGCAGTAACCCGTTTGCTGCTGACCACATTGCCATTCTGCGTAGCGGGGTCTATCTCCGTGGTGCTGACTTTGATGTTCCATGCGGTAGCTTTCAGGGTCTCCGTCCAAGTAACTTTCGCTGCCGTGGTGGCAGTAGCCGTAGCCGTGAGGTTCTGCACGGGGAAGCAGGTAGGCGCATAGTCGATACGGATATCATCGATATAGACTGTTGGCGTAGCGGTAGCAGACACTAACCAGAAGGTGATGTACTTGCCCGTACCGGCATAATCCGCCAGCGACAAACTCTTTTGTTCCCACTCGCCTGAAGCGGAGAAGGAGAGTGTATCCACGGGAGTTACATTGCCTGTGCCGGACAACTGCTGTCCGTTCTCCATTTCTGTTGTTTGGGTGTTCGCCACGCCGACCACGAGTTTGAGTGCTGCGTCGTTGGTTTTCGCATAGAAAGAGACGAGCAGTTGGTTAAGCGCACAAGGCATAGCGGGCATCATCGCATAGGAAGTGTTCCATGAGCCGGAATAGGAAGATAATGATGTTCCGCGCAGCAGCAGAGCCGCAGGCACGTAGGCGGAAGCTGTGTGGTCTTCCACGGTAGATACATAGGGCAGGTAACTGTCGGAATTTTCCTTGTCGTGGTTAGTAATCGTGTTATCCGCGTAGAGCCGACGGCTCCCCATAAGCCACATAGGCGGCACTGCATTCGCATCATCTGAATAGAGCGTGGGGTCTAAACGGTCGAAAGACTGCTGATAGGGAATGCTTACTTCTTCCTGCGTGGTGAAGGAATAAACTTGCGTCCATTCGCTTTCGCCGCAAGCGGATTGCAGGTAAGCATAGTAGGTGGTATTTGGCAGGAGGTTGGTAGCCACATAGGGGTTGGTGGTTATGCTGCCGGCATACTCGCCTTTGCTCTCATTGGGCTCACAGTCAAAGGGGTCGGCATACTCGCGCATAGCGAGCACAAGGTTCCACTCCGTGGCGTTTCCGGCTTCCACCCATGCGAGTTTGGCGCTATTGGATGTTACCTCCGAGACGTTGACAAACATCGGCATCGGGCAAGCTGAGGCGGGCTCGATGGACACATCATCTATCACGATATGGTTCTCTTTTTCGGCATTACCCGCCTTGCGGCAGGGTGATGGTTTTCACCTCGGTAAAGTTCTCGGCAGTGGCATCTGTGGAAACGCCGATGGTGAGTTCTCTGCCATAGGTGGTACCGCCCAATTCGCATGCCACCATGAACGATACTTGATAGCCCGTGAGGCTCTGTTGCGCCTCGGGGAAGAAGAGGTAGTTGTAGGTGTTCTTTGTGGTAACAAAAGAAAATGCTTTTTGGCTGTTGTAGGGGAAAGTAGCACTCTGCGCAGCCATCTTAGAAGTTTTGAGAATGGTATAGCAGTTGCTGAGCGGCTGCTCGAAGTCTTGCGTCAGAGGCAGCGTAACGGCGGAGCAGGGGGTGCGGAAGTCGAAGGTAGCCCATGGGCTATAATCCTCGTCCTCACACTCGTAGCGCAGATAGACAAAATACTGCGTATTAGGCGAGAGTGCATCAAGCGTGGTATAAGCAGTGCGGGTATTTCCGTCGAAGACATCCGCCACATCGGTCATATTGGTCATCTCGAAGGTGCTGACCTTGAGATTATACTGCACGAAATAGTCGCTATTGCATACCGTCCAACGGAGTGCTGCTGAGGAAGAAGTGAGTTCTTCGGTTTGCAGGTTAGTGGGTGCGTTAGGTACTTCGTGGTTGTTCTCAATGGCGAGATAATCAATAGCGGTCTGCCCGCCCAGCAAGTACTTCGCCGCCAAGGCGAGTTGCAGGTCGGTCGCGGAGGCGACGTTAGCAGGCAGGGGTAGATAGACACGCGTAGAAGTCTCTGCCGGAGTTTCTATCTGTTTGAGTACCGTCCACTCGGGTGTGGCGGCAGTGCGATAGAGCACCGTCAGAGGATTCACGCGCTCCTGATTAACCACCATGCGGTAGTCAATAGTAACAGTAGGCTGATTCTCGAGCGAAGAGATGTTCACGCGGGGTGTGAAGAGCGTATCTGCGCCATTCTCCACGAGTGCAATGAACTGCGCCTCGCCGTTCGACCACCTCCAAAGACTATTGGTAGTGGTCCAGCCTGAGGGAAGAGCACCCGACTCGAAGTCTTCAGTCAGGGCTTTTTTCTGAGCAAATGTTGCTGTACCTACGCTACAGACTAAAGCGAGAAGCAACATACGAAAGAAAAACTTCTTCATAAGCGTTTGTTTTTAATTAGGTTAATAATTCAAGTTATATATTAGCTGGTTTTAGTAGTTAGACCGCTGTCCGGGTACGCAGGCGTCCCCGCCTGCTGTTAGACCGCTACGCTGTTTGAAGTTAGAGTCAAGTATCAGGTTTCAGGTTTGGCAGGCGGGGACGCCTGCGTACCCGGACGATTTTCTATTTGCAATTTACTATTTGTGGTTTGCCTATTATGTTGTAGGTGTTGCCTTGCAGTTCGATGAGGAGTTGTCCGTTATACAAGTATTTTCGGGGTACAGATGCTGGTGCCGTGTCGTTGGGAACAAAGGGCTTCGGGTGATAGGGGCAGGTATTGACTGCGTTGCTTTCTCCGTCGCGCAATAGCAGCACATGATAGTCAGCTTCGGTGTCCAGTCCTCCCTCTTCGTAGTAGAAAGGATAGATAGCATCGGGTATGGGCGTATCGTTTTTATACCATTGGTATGTGCTGAATACGTATCCGCCGTTGTAGTTCTCGTTGTGGATTCCCAGTACATCTCCCCATCGTTGCTGAATGATAGCGGAAGGATAGCGCACCTCCATTCGCGCCGAGTCGCGGCTACTGCCGAGTTCGGTGTTATGGAATATGATAGTGAGGGTATAGTGCCCGGGGGTGATGTAGTCGGGCATGGTCAGGGTGAGGAGATGTTCTTCGTTGTTCAGAGTCAGTATCTCCGGCTGGAGGGCATCTTTCTTAGCAGGCGAGATGCCTGCATACGCGGTTGTGAGCATTGCTTGAGCGGAATGGATGTTGCCGTTGCTTGATTCGAAAGCCACATCGAAGGTGGTCTGTTCGCCTACACAGGGGCGTTCCACGGACGTGATATGCACGTCTAAAGGGGGTAGGACGAAGAGTTGGAGGGTGATAACGCTGTCGCAGTTGGTACCCGCTTGCTGCAGTACTTGGGTGTACGTGCCTGTCTCGGAGAGCAACATGGGCGGCAGGTTGCCGACCTTCCATTCGTAGGATGTCCCGTTGAGAATGGTGTCGGCAAGCGCGGTATAGGCAGTCGGGACAAAGTGCAAGACCAGCGTGAAGACACTGTCGCATCCGTAGCGGTTCGTGCCATAGTAATAGGCGACCGTATCCGTCGTATAGCGCATCCCTTGGTACTCAAAATGCTCACCCTCGCAGAGTGTATGCTGCTCCACGATGCTGTCTTTCCCTATCTTTGGTACGTCCACGGTAATCTCTAAGGTCTCCTCGCAGAGACCTACGGTAGCAGTGAGGAAGACCGAGAATTTGCCGCCTTCGACAGGTGCCTCAATGGTCTCCTCCCAAGCAGTGGAGGGAGTGGCGAGGTCGCCATAGTTCCATACCATGTACTCCACGGGGTACTTTGAGCGCTCGATTATTTCCCCTGTGCGCAAGTTCTTGGTACTCACATGGCTGCTATTGTGAAAACGGATATAGTTGCGGCAGCCCTGCTGATAGACCTCATAGGTTGCCTCGGGTACGGGATAGCGCGGGATAGCGCAAGCGGTGAGCGTGAAGCGACATTGGTCGTTGGTCTTGTAGATGACATCGACCATATATTCTTTGTCGTCGTCGTACTGCACAGGGAAGACGCGCTCGGTGCTTAAGATGTCGTTAGGGGCAGAGGGCAGATACCACGCATAGTTGAAACCCTCGGGTGCAATAAATTCGTTGGTGGGCGTATCGCCACAGTTGATGCCCTCGATGTGGCCGGAGGTGCAGTTAAGCGTGAAATAGGCATATCCGTAATGCACGCTTGCTGTACAACCATACACGGTCAGGATAATCCGCACCTGAGTGCCATTGAACTCCGTGAGGTTAAGTCCTACGGTAGTCCAGTCGCGCCAGCAGACATCGCGCGGGTCTTCTTCTCCGAATTTGGTAGGGCTGTAGTACCAGCCCTCGCCTTTTGTCTTAGAGGAGAAATCCGCCGTGGTGCAGGTGCTCAGTTCCTTGCCCGTGCTGCCGTCCACTATCTTGAGCGTGAAACGGGGGCGGGCTTTCTCCTCGTGCCCCGAAGACTGGAGCACCATTGCATACTTGAGCATCAGTACGGATGCCTCGGTGGTGTCCACCGTGAAGTCGTATTGCACGCGCGCTACATGCGCCGACTCTTCCCAACTGCCGATACGCACCGAGGCTATCTCGCCGTCCGGGATGGTGCGGAGCGGAGAAACACGGTTGCCGTCCGAATCGTAACTATTATACGTCCGCGCATCGTACTCGCCCTCCATATAGTGGATGGTATGGCGACTCTGGTCAGACATAAATCCGTGATCTATCCTGCCCTGAACAAGCAGGCTCTCATTGTTGTGCCAATCGTCTGCCGTCTCCGATGAGTAGAAACATTGGCTGTCTTGCAAATCAAGATAGTTGAAGCATTTGGAACTATATACTATGACCACCGGGAAGGAGTACCACACGCTCTCCACGCCCTCGCAGACCATTTGTATATAGACGTTATACACGCCATGCTCAAGCGGTAGCACCACTTTGTTGCCCTTTACGTCTCGCAGGGTTGTTGTAACGGGGTCTCCGTTCTTGGCATACCGAATGTGGCAGGCTTCTGCGGAGGAATTCCACGTGAGCGTAGCGTACTGTCCGTTCACATCCACCTTCAGGTCAGTGGGTGCACCACAGTTAGGCGCAATCTGCACATTATCGATACAAGCACCAGGGTTTCGTTCTGCCGCCATACCGCTCGTGCGATAGACGAACACCAGCCTATGCCGCTCTCCGTCCGCCTTTAGCGAGCATACCGCATGCGACCAGACAGAAGAGTTATAGAGCAGCGTAGTACCATCAAAGGAAAGCATATTGTCCGTAAGCCAATAGCGGGTGGAGATATCATCGTTCAAGCCGCAGTTCATGTCTTCCCAATCCGACTCCGGCACCCACGCCACATAGACTC
>CAMFEN010000057.1 GCA_945949375.1 uncultured Bacteroidales bacterium
GACGAAGATAGCCGACTTGGTCAGTCCGTCCACCATCGTGTATGAGGAAGAGACTAATATCTACTCCTCCTTGGGGTGGTACAACACTGAGACGGAGCAGTCGATGTTGCTCCGGCGTTCGCAGGTGGTACACACAGACGGCAAATCAATGACGGGCGATACCATTTACTACGATAAACACATCGGGCACGGGCGTATCATCGGGAATATGGAGATGCGCGACACCGTGCAGAAGACCACGCTCTACGGCAACTTCGGCGAGATGTTCAATGACGGGGATTACGGCTACGCCACCGACAGCGCGTTGGCAGTGGATTGGTCGGAGGAAGACTATGCCTACTTGCATGCCGACACACTTTACACCGAGACTGTTTATTTCCGACCCGAATCCACGGATCAGGACAGCAGTTATCGCAAGATGCGGGCATACCACAACGTGCGACTCTATCGTGTGGATTTGCAAGCAGTATGCGACTCGCTGGAATATAACAGCTTCGACTCAGTGATGACGCTCTTTAGCGACCCCGTCTGCTGGAGCGACGCCAATCAGATGTCGGCAGACACCATGCGGGTGTATATGAAAGACGGTGTGGTGGATTATGCCCACGGTATCAATAACGCCATCACCATCAAGCGCGAGGCACACGACTATTTCGACCAGATGGCAGGAAAGGAGATGTTTGCATACGTACGCAACGGGGAGTTGCGGCAAGTGGATGTGAACGGCAATGCGCTGACCGTATTCTACCCCAAGGAGGAAGATGGTTCTTTCTTTGGTATGAACACCACGCAATCCAGTTATGTAAAGGTATTCCTTGAGAATCAGGAGATACACCATATCGTTATCTTGCCGCAGCCGCAGGGCGTGATTTATCCGATGAACCAGATTCCCGCAGGCAAAGATAAGTTAGCAGGCTTCTTCTGGGCAGAGCAAGAGAGACCGTTGAAACCCGGGGATGTGTTCCTGCGTCCGGCGCGTACTCCACGACCCGGGAGCGGTGCAATAAGTGCCACAGAAGAAGTAGAGATGCCGATGAAATCGGAGGAAATCGAAACGAGCACTCAAAAGACAGAGGGAAAGATGCGAAAAAGAGCAGCAAAATAAGATAAACCCAAAATATGAAAAAGATTTTAGTAATAGTATGTATGTGCATGGCAGTAGCAACTGCCGCTGTGGCACAAAGTTTACCGCAAGGATTAGGAATTCAGATAGGTTTCGCCGAGCCTATTATGCGGCTTAACTCATCAGACCCGAATATGCCCAAAGACTCGCTGGTGAATAAGACCATCATGAATGGTATGAAGGTAGGTTTGGTGTATGACGCCGCCATCGTCAAAGGCTTTGGTGCCACCGTGGGTATTAACTATACTTTTGCCGCAGGTAGTACCAATTGGAGTAAAAAATCTCCGAGTCAACCAGCAGAGTATCCTCAATACAAAGAAAAGATATTTTATAATCAGTTGGAATTATTTGTGGATTGGCAGTATAAGTTTGAGATTGCTAAAGAAACCTACATCATACTCTATACGGGTCCGTCCATTCAGTGCGCGGTAGAGATGAGCAAACGGGGATTTGAAAAAGAAAATCCTACGGGTGATGTTACAAACAAAGGCAAAGTCTCCTGCTTCGATTACACCGATGCCGAGATGGCGCACGACTACCAACGCATGAATGTAACATGGGGCGTTGGAGCTGGCTTTCAATACCAGCGGTATTTCCTGCGCGGAGGTTACGACTTCGGACTGATGAATCCGTACAAAGTAGGTAACTTCAACGAGATGGGCTATTCGTTGGATAGACGCACCCGCGGACGACTTGACCAATGGAATATCCGCTTAGGTATCTACCTCTGGAACAACTAACCGACATATGATTCCCCGCGAAGTCATCGATAGTATCTATGCCGCTGCCAAGATAGAAGAGGTGGTGGGCGATTATGTTACCCTGCGGCGGCGCGGGGCGAACTTAATCGGACTATGTCCCTTCCACAACGAGAAAACCGGCTCTTTCACGGTAAGCCCGAGCAAAGGGATTTATAAGTGCTTCGGTTGTGGCAAGTCAGGACACGCAGTTGGTTTTATCATGGATATCGAGCAATGCTCGTATGTGGATGCCATCAAACAGTTGGGTAAGAAATATCATATTGATATTCCCGAACGCGAGATGACGCCCGAGGAGCAACAGCGGCAGGACGACAGAGAGTCGATGTTCGTGGTGAACGATTTCTGCAACCAATGGTTTCAGGACCAATTATGGAACACCCCCGAGGGACAGGCAATAGGGCTCAGCTATTTCCGCGAGCGGGGACTGCGCGATGATATCATCCGCAAGTACCAGTTGGGCTATTCGCCGGAGAAGGGGTCGCCCTTGATGGCGGCACTCAAGCAGAAAGGTTTTCAAGAGAAGTACATTGTGAACAACGTGGATACCAAGATTGGTACCGGCGTTTGCGGCAGGAGCGAAGACGGCAGGCTATACGACCGTTTTCGCGACCGTGTGATGTTTCCTATCTTTAGCGTCTCGGGCAAGACAGTAGCGTTTGCAGGGCGTATCATGAAGAAGAAAGACAACGTAGGGAAATATATCAATTCGCCCGACTCCATCATCTATTCCAAGACCAACGAACTCTTCGGGCTCTTCCAAGCCAAGCAGGAGATCGCTCGCAAGGACTTGTGCTATCTGGTGGAAGGGCAGATGGACGTTATCTCCATGTATCAGTCCGGTATTCAGAATGTGGTAGCCAGCGGAGGCACTGCCCTGACAAAGCCGCAGATAAAACTGATACAACGCTTCACCAACAACATCACTGTGCTTTATGATGGTGATGCAGCCGGTATCCACGCGGCACTGAGAGGTATAGACATGTTCTTGGAAGAAGGGTTTAATGTAAAAGTAGTGTTGCTGCCAGATGGAGCAGACCCCGATTCGTATGCACAGAGCCACAATGCGTCCGATTTCATCGAATATATCCAAAGCCATCAGACCGATTTCATCCGTTTCAAGTCTGCCTTGCTGAAAGAGGAAACCGGCGGCGACCCGCAGAAACGCGCCAACCTAATAAAGGACATTACGCAATCGATTGCACAGATACCCGATCTGATTACTCGTCAAGTCTATATCAAAGACACGGCAGACAAGTTGCAGATTAACGAGCAACTGCTCACGCGGGAAGTGATTCGCCTGCGCCAAGCCAAAGCCTCGGAGGCGCGCAAACAGCAAGAGGAGCAGGAGCGACTCGCCGCCTTTGCCCGAATGGACGAACAAGCGGAAGAAAGAAGAAATGCCGATGAAACCATAGAAAATCGCACCACACAGACAGCAGTACGCTCTACCAATCGGATGGAGGAGAATTATCGTAATCTGCTGCAAGTGGTAGTGCGCTATGGGGAACGTCCGTTGTACCAGTTGGAAGACGGAACATTTATCAGCGCAGGAGACTATATATTGGGGCAGTTGGCTGCAGACCAGATAGCCGCGCCCAACGCGCTGTTCGCCAAGGTGGCAGAAGAGTTTCTGGCGCATAGCCACGAAGAAGGATTTGTGGCAGAGACATTCTTTAAGTTTCATACCGACCCGCAAGTGAGTGCATTGGCAGTGGATTTGATAGCAGAGCGATATCAGTTGAGCCAGATGTTTATGAAACAGACGGTGTCGGAAAATGTGGTGAAGAAGATAGAGGACAACACGGAACTACAGCAGTTGCCTGCTACGATCACGACCTTATTGCTGGAACTGAAACTCACTATTGTAAACCAACGTATTGATGATTTGGAGAAGCAACTGGCAGAAGCGCAGCATGAGAACGATTGGGATAAGATGAAGCCGCTGTTGGCATTGCAACCTCAGTTGCTCAGTGTGCGCAATGAGTATTGCCGCTTGCTGGGAAATAGGGTGATGAACTGACAAAAGAATAGAAAGTTTCAGGTCGCAAGTTTCAGGCACACTGCCTTGAAACCTGAAACTTGGAACTTGAAAACATCATAATTGTTATGTTATTTGGTGAGATTGCGTATGGTCCTATCCATTCACGGCGTTTAGGAACCTCGTTGGGTATGGAGTTGATGCCATTGACCGACAAATTGTGCACGTTTGACTGTGTCTATTGTGAGTGCGGTTTTAATCAGCCCGTATCGCACCCCGTGTTACCCACAAGGGAAGAAGTGAGGACGGCATTAGAGCAGAAGTTGCAGACATTGGCAGCAGACGGCGTACTTTTGGATGTGATTACCTTCAGCGGCAACGGCGAGCCCACGCTGCATCCTGATTTCCTCGGTATCATCGAAGATACGTGCCGCTTGCGTGATAAGTATTGCCCGCAAGCTAAGGTGTCGGTATTGAGCAACAGCACGCAATTAGGGCGCGAGGATGTGGTGGAGGCACTGCGCCTCTGCGACAATCGGATATTGAAGTTAGACTCCGCTATCGATGCTACGATGCACCTGATTGACCAGCCGGTGAATAGTAGCCTGACCGTGGCGCAAATAGAGGGATATCTGTCCGTATTCAACGGTGATTTTACGCTGCAGACCTGTTTCCTTCGAGGCGAGCATCGTGGGCTGCGAATAGATAATACCACGCCCGAAGAATTGACTGCATGGTATGCCGCCGTGTGGCGGTTGCATCCTAAGCAAGTGATGATATATGTGATAGACCGCGCTACGCCCGTGAAGACGCTAGAGAAAGTGAGCAGAGAGGAGATGGAGCGTATCGCAGCACCATTGCGGGCAAAAGGAATAGATGTGGTAGTAAGTGCATGAGGGTACTGGTAGCACCATTGAACTGGGGATTAGGGCATGCCGCAAGGTGCGTGCCGCTGGTGAATCGCCTTTTAGCACAGGGCGATGAGGTGGTGTTAGGCGGCGATGGTGAGTCGCTGGTACTGCTTAGGAAGCACTTTCCAACCCTGCAAACAATTCGTTTCGCCGATTTATCATTATCGTATTCTGCAGGCAAAAGCCAAGTAGGAGCAATGCTACGGGCATTGCCTAAGATCGTCTGTGCCGCATGGAAAGACCACTGTTTGTTGGGGGAACTATTGGATAGAGAGCTTTTTGATTTGGTGGTCTCAGACAATCGATTCGGTTTGGTCTCGCGGAAAACGCGGTGCGTGTATGTTACGCATCAGTTGCATATCCGTTTGCCTCGAAGGTATCGCCGATTAGAGCCGCTTGCGGCACGGCTACACGGATGGATAGGGCGGCACTATACGGAGGTGTGGGTACCCGATTATGACGAGGCAGAAAGAAGCCTATCAGGAGCGTTGGGTCACACTGAGAAGCAACGCTATGGGACCGTTAGATATATAGGGCCTTTATCACGGTTTGATGGGAGAGAAAACCCGATGAGACCGAGCAGAATCGACAGATTTGAGGTAGTGGCGGTTTTGAGTGGTTTGGAGCCTCAGCGGAGTATGTTGGAGGAGGAGATAGTGAGCCGATACAGCGGCAAAAAGGAGCGGGTACTGATTGTGGAAGGGAAGCCGAGCAAGCCTATGCTGCAAGTAACTCGCGGAAACATCTGCATAGTGCCATACATAGATGATGCACCGCTAATGGATGTGTTGCAAAAGGCGAAAAGAATCATTGCTCGTTCGGGGTATTCCACGATTATGGATTTAGCAACACTGGAGCTATTAGACAGGGCTGAACTGATTGCTACCCCCGGACAGCCGGAGCAGGAATATCTGCAGGAGTGGATACAAAATCGGAACTATAAAACGATTCAATAAACGATGCTCAATATCTCTATAGTAACATATTGTCCCGATTGGCAAGGCGAGGTGTTGCCTCTTGCGGCGGAATTGCTAAAAGTGCAGGCACTGCATAGGCTATACATTATTGACAACAGCCCCGAGTCGTTAGCAACAGACCTTCCTGAAAAGGTGCGCTATATCCACACCGGTGAAAATGTTGGTTACGGGCGTGCGCATAACATTGCTATTCGCGAGAGTATTTATGACCAAGTGCCATTACACTTGGTGATGAATTCGGATATTATTGTGCAGGCAGATGATATTGATGCGCTGTGTGCATTTATGCAGTCTCAACCTGCAGTAGGACAATTGATGCCTTGTGTAGTTAATCCTTTGGGAGAATTGCAACATCTCTGCAAACTACTTCCTACCCCTTTGGATGTTTTTGGCAGACGGTTTTTACCTGCTCGTTGGATGTGCAAGCGCAATGCACGATACGAGTTGCACGATGCAGACTATTCGCGTCCGATGAATGTGCCGTACTTGAGCGGTTGCTTTATGTTGCTACGCACGGAGGCGGTGCAGCAAGCAAGGCTCTTTGACGAGCGCTATTTTATGTACCCCGAAGATATAGACCTAACGCGCACTATCCACCGTGATTATCTCACGCTCTACTACCCCGCAATAACTATTGTGCATAATCATAAAAAAGCATCCTACCAATCGTGGAGAATGCTATGGGTACACATTGTGAATATGTGCCGCTATTTTAATAAATGGGGCTGGCTTTTTGATACTGAACGCAGGCAATTTAACACGGAAACCGAAAGGTCTTATGCCGTAACGAGCCGCCAACCCAGATAGCCGCCATAGATAATGAGAAGAATGGCACCGTGCCACCAACGAATCTGGTGCCGTTTGTTGGTCATAACGAAAATCCATACGAGTACGCAGCCTAATGCCGCCATGATGCTGTCTAAGATGAAGCCTGTGTATGCCGGCAGCGATTTGACGGTAGCGGTGCATCCGAGAATCATAAACACATTAAAGATATTACTTCCCACCACATTCCCGAGTGCGATGTCGCTGTTCTTCTTCGCTGCGGCAATCAGCGAGGTCGCCAGTTCGGGCAGCGAGGT
>CAMFEN010000058.1 GCA_945949375.1 uncultured Bacteroidales bacterium
TTGTCAGCCCCAACACGCATGGAGCGGAACTTAAAAATACGAAAATCTCGGTTGTAACGCCCTACACGCACCTGACGATAGAAGACCGGTCCAGGCGAATCTAACTTTATCCAAATAGCGACTAAAAGAAACAAGGGTGAAAGCAAGAGTAAGCCAAACCCACTCGCCACAATGTCAAATAAGCGTTTCATCTTATCGCACTATTTGGCAGATACAATAGCCACAAAGTTATCTATCACATACTGCACTTCTTCGTCCTTCAAGCAAGTATGAAGCGGCAATGTAATCTCATTGGCAAAACGAGCATACGCATTTGGATAGTCGGCAATGTCAAATCCTAAGTTTTTGTATGCTGTCATCATCGGTAGTGGCTTATAGTGTACATTCGTCGCTATACCCTGCTCTGCCATTTTGACGATGATTTCTTGTCTTCGCTCGGAATCTGCGCCCAGTATTCGTGTGATATAGAGATGTCCTGAAGATTGGTGCTGCTCGCTATAATGGTCAAGCACCTCAATACCCAACGGACGGAAAGCCTCATCATATCGGTGGATAATCTGCTTACGCCGTTCCAGTAACGAAGGATAACGCTTCAACTGTACTAAGCCAAGTGCTGCCATGATATCGGTCATGTTGCACTTATACCAAGGACCGACAATATCATACTCCCATGCCCCTAATTTGGTTTTTGCCAAAGCATCTTTGGACTGTCCGTGCAGAGAATAGAGTTGCGCCATGTGGTAGAGTTCATCTTCGTCTATGCCGGGAATGGGTCTCCACGTGAGTGCTCCTCCTTCTGCGGTAGTTAGATTCTTCACTGCGTGGAAGGAGAATGATGTAAAATCCGCTATTGAACCCACCATCTTCCCATGATACGAAGCACCAAAGGCATGTGCTGCATCCGCACTAATCGCCACACGACCTATGGCACGCTGAATATCGTTCGATGGTTGGAAAAGGTGTTTCTTTCGCTCCACGATAGCAAAAATACGGTCGTAATCACAGGGGATGCCAGCAAGGTCAACCGGGATAATTGCTTTCGTGGCAGGCGTTATTGCTTTTTCCAAAGCCACATAGTCCATTTCCAAGCAGTCGGGTTGTACATCAACCATTACTAACTTGGCTCCTACATGGCAAACAACTGATGCAGTGGCAGTATAGGTATAAGCCGGAACGATTACCTCATCGCCCGCACCTATACCCAATAAGCGCAATGCCATCTCAGCACAAGCGGTCTGGGAATTGAGACACACCGCCTTGTTCACCCCCACATAGGAGGCTATCTGACGCTCCAACTCTTTGGTTCTCGGACCGGTCGTTATCCATCCGCTCAAGATGGCATCCGCCACCTCTTTCACCTCTGCCTCCGTCATATCTGGCGGAGAAAACGGGATATTAAAACGTTTCATATTCTTCTACTATTTTTTCTTGTTTCTAACATTATGAAAAAGTATTCCCTTTATAGTCCCGACACCATATGAGATATGCACACATAGGAACAACCAACACAATGGTAGAGAATACTTTAATCCGCGTTTATATGTTGCTTGTATAGATGCCACAATATCACACAGTAAATATGCACATACACCAGCCAACCATAGATACAAAAACGGTTTCCACAACAAAGCCATCAGAGGTCCTACTAATAATCCTAATACAAAAAACAAAGGTACAAGGTGGCGTAAACCAATAGCATCTCTATCAATATACAATAGATGTCCTATTGACTCACCATTAGCAAACATCTGTTTGCAAGAAGAGCACAAGGTAGGACGAGCATAGTAATAGATTTTGATTTCGGGGTTATAGTAGACATCATACCCTGCTTTATGAATACGCGAGTTGAACTCATTATCTTCGCCGCGCGGTAAATCTTCGCGCATACCACCAATCTTCTCTATTACAGTTCTTGGAAAGGCTCCAAAAGGCACAGTATCCACATTGCTTGCTTGATTACCGACACGGAAAGTAGCACCACCAATGCCAAATTTGGAGTAATTTAAGATTTGATTGCACACCGCCCATAGAGAATCATTTTGCGCCTGAATTAAAAACCTCCCCCCTGTATTTCCGCGTTTGCTATCAGCTTGCAGTGCCTCTATGCAAAGGGCTATGTATTCTTTGTTGTAGGTAGCATGTGCATCCAAACGCACAATATATGGGGCAGTAGAATTTGCAACACCTATATTGAACGCTATAGACTGGATTTTCTGTTCATTGTACAGCAAACGGATATTTTCGTGCTGTCGGTGGTATTGCTCCACGATGGCAGTTGTATTATCAACACTGCCACCATCTACTACCATAATATCCATCTTTTCCAACGGATAAGTTTGCCCTAACACAGACTCAAGACAAGTAGCAATAAAACGCTCCTCATTGAGTGTGGGAATGATGACAGCAACATTTGGAAAATTATTCATCATAACGTATATCCTTTACTAATTGGTCAATTAGATATTTGGCTTTCTTTGGAGGGTAGCGATAGTAATCAGATTTCAACAAAGTATTTATCGTAGTCTCGTCAAAACGGTATTTCATGATTTTAGCGGGCGTGCCAACTACAATGGCATATGCCGGAACATCATGGGTAACAAAACTATTGGCTCCTACCTCCCCTATGCAATACGACTCCTTGTTTTATAACACTTTGCGCTGCAATCCACGTATCAGGTTCAATGATAGTTCTTTTATTCTCAATATGTTTATCACCCAGCCATGCCGAAGTCGATATATCCCAATAAGCATGTTCCATACCTCCGATTTGCACCGCAGAAGCAATGCTGCAATATGAGGCAATATCTACATTATTCAACACACAATCTCTGCCAATATATACATATGGTGCCACAGTGCATCCCCGCATAAACGTACCACTCTCCACACGAGCACGAACTGACACTCTATTATGCCGTAGCAACCAAAATGGTTGGTGCAGCAAGTTAATAATCAATAATATAATTCTTTTCATAAACACATTGTTACATTTTTTACAAAAAAGTGTTAGATTAACTCAAGAAATTGAGGTGATTATTCTGTGTTACAATATGTTTTCGTGCATATAAAAGTTATCTAATTGGGTATCTGTAGTGTTACGATGAAATGCCTTTCTCGTTTGTCCATAGGTGGGAGTTGCATATATGTGTCTCCATATAGAGCACGAAGATAGGTATCATAGTCGTTTGGGACATAAGCTTTTACTCCTTCAAAAACCGCCTCTCTGACGGGGAAGAAGGTAGTTTGTGGTTGGATTTCTCCAAAATAATGTGCCCTACCGGTAGGAATAGTTACATCTTTTGTTTCTATGGATGCATACTTGGCAGCAAGTCGGTCACAGATAGCATATAACTTAGGACAAGAGATAAACCAACCAGAAATATGTCCAACAGAAAGACGAAGATTGATTTTCTTAGCACCCTCTTTCGATGAACGGAGCAACTGCGTAGCATAACATTTTCGTCCATTATACAAACCTATGCAAAGGGCTATATATTGTAGCGCATTCAGCCAAAAGCCATGCCATAGACGTTTTAAGGAACTATCGGGGATATTGTCTATTGGAAATATGTCAATTCCTACACCATGTATTTTTTCCGGCAAATCGTATATCGTTTGGAACAAAGTATCTGTTCGTTCAATCTTCATGAAAGGAATTTCTGCATCTTCGGAAATATTTGCTCCCACACAGCGGTATTTATCGCCGTATTCCTGTTGCATAAGTGCAGGAAGTTGGACATAGTCTTTGCGCCTCATATTAAGGTCAATGTCATCGTCCCAAGGAATGAACCCCTTGTGTCGAATAGTTCCCAAGCAACTACCTCCCCCCATCATTAAAGTAAGATTGTTTTTCTCACAAACTGCAAGAATATCTAAATACATCTGCACAAAAGCCGCCTTTAAGGTTTTTGCTTGTTCTTCGGTCAATTCGTGCACAGGAAGGTTTGATTGTAATATCAATTGAGCTAAGTTCATAGCAGCATACTATCTATTGTTTTTTGAAAAGCATCTTTTAAGTTAACCAAAGGAGTCCATCCTAAAGCTTGTAGCTTGTTGCTTAAGAGTTTGATTTTGAAAGTAGGGAGATACCCTAACTTGTTGGAATCGTCATTTATTTCAAATACTACTTTGGTCTTACCATTGGATAGATTAGCGACCATAGTTGCCATCTCTGCTATGGAACAAGCAGTATCTTCGTTCGCTATATTATAGATTTCCCCCATTTCCCCTTTCTCTACCAAATACAATACCGCCGCAACGGCATCACTCAAATAGCAATAGTTTCGAACTGTTTCTCCCTTGGTTTTGAGTACAATATCAGTTTGATTTACGACAGCGCGGGCAAACTGCGCATAAACTCGTTGGTCTGTATTATCAATTCCTGCGCCAAAGGTCTGCGCCAAACGCGCAATTACAACAGGCACCTTATACTCATCCGCATAAGAGCGACAAAGACACTCTACCATGCGTTTCCCTTCTGAGTAACTACTACGCACTTGTGTCCAATCAATGGTTCCTAAAGAACTCTCTGTAACTTCGAATGTATCGGGCATACCGTATACCTCCAAAGAGGAAAGGTATATCACTTTTTGTATGCCTTTCGTATGCGCAAACTGCAAGACATTATCAGTTCCTTGTAAGGCAGTTTTGATTGTCTCAACGGGATGTTGTACAAAGTCCGCGGAGGCTGTTGTACTA
Organism: uncultured Bacteroidales bacterium; assembly: GCA_945949375.1. GTDB lineage: Bacteria > Bacteroidota > Bacteroidia > Bacteroidales > Paludibacteraceae > Colicola. The sequence goes on from CAMFEN010000058.1 coordinate 4,699, forward strand.
GCAGTATGTATCAAGGCATCTACCTTACCCGAGTACCGAACAGGAGAAAGGATATCACCCACAATAATCTGCAAATCTGTATCGTTGGTATAATCTGCAAAAAGTTGGTTGGCTTTCTCAAAGTTCCGCACATAGGCGACGACAGAAATTTCACCATGGTGTTGCTTGTTATAGTTCAGCAAAGTGTACACTACATTCCTTCCGATTAGTCCGGTAGCACCAGTAACAAACACGGTTTTTCCTTTCCAACTATCCAAGAACGGACATTGAGAGAAGATTCGCTGTATATCTTCCTCTATTATTCTATTCATAGCCCAAAGATTTGTTGGTTTTCGCGTACTTCGTATAATGCACGGAAAGTGTAGAAATCTGCCGGAGTAGTGATTTTGATGTTGTCAAAATTGCCCGGAACCGTATGGAGCGTATGTCCGTAATGCTGCATAAGCGAGGCGGAGTCAATCGTATTTATATTTCCCTCTTGTTGCGCAATGCGATGAGTAGCCAAAATTTCATCCAAATGGAAACATTGCGGTGCTTTAGCAAGATAGCATTTGCTTCTATCAGTAATGGTTTTAATTTGATTACCTTCCGTGGTAACAATTGTTTCTGTGGCAGGAACGACTGTTATGGCACTACCATGTTGCTTGACACTTTCTATACAAGACGAGATGAGCGACTCATCTACGAACGGTCGTACCCCATCGTGTATCAACACCACCGAATGCGGGTCATTGATTGCCAATTGTTCGATAGCTACAAGACCATTATAAATGGACATTTGTCCCGTTTCACCTCCTGCGACCACGGCAGCCACTTTTGTCAAGTCGTACTTATGCACAAGTTGTTGCATATAGTCAATCCAATCTTCTTTGCACGCCACGACTATTTGGTCAATCTCTCTATGATTTTGGAAATTTTCGATTGTATGAACAATCAGTTCTTTCCCATAAAACTGCAGGAACTGTTTAGGTCGTGCTTTACTATTCATGCGATTGCCACTACCTCCGGCAAAGATAACTACGGTATTCATAAGCGACTATATATCCATTTCTTTACGGGCTTCTTGCAGGGCTTCGAGGTATGCTGATTGCCACTTTCTATCAGGCTCCAAGTAGTTACCTTCCCCCCATTCATTCCATGATTTGATAAAGACCAACTTGTTTTGTTTATCTTTAATTTTGGATAGTACATCTTTTACATGTTGCTTAAACAAAGAGGGAGTAGAGTTTATCCATAAGTGGCTGTAGCTGCCTCTTCTTGGCGATGGGTCCCAATTTGGCATCACAGTAGGAATAACTTGTTCGTCCAAGGTCTCTTTAGATGTCAATTCTTTAATGATATTCTTGTATTGAGCAACATAAGGTACACTGAACACATATCTGAAAGTAGCATTGATATAGCGCCAAATCTGGGAATGGTTATGACGAATAGCATTCATACGGTTAGAGATAACCAACGAGAAGCCAAGACTTGTAAGTTTCGTAAATTCTACTCGAGACTCCTCTGTGTACGCTATGAATTTAACACCCTCAAAGCCATATTGTTTAGCAAGATTATTCCATATCTGCATCATGAGTGTCAGATTCGTCACATGCAATGGTTTATAAATAGCGAACAATGGGCAGTTGTTTTCCTTAATATATCTACTATCCAAGAAATACGGCAGAACTTCCATAAAATAGTCTCGAATATCATTTTCATCTCCATATTCCTGCCTTACTAACATCCTTGACTTATACGAATCATGCTTATTCCAGTCTTTTGCCTCCCAATTATGGTTAGCCCAGCATAGCATAAAAGGGAAATCAGGTTTACCAGATGCCAGCACCTCTTTGAGAGGTCTATCCATCAGGTTACAGCCTTTGCGCAGACGATAATAGTAGTAGCAAAATCCATCTACTCCATATTTTTGCGCCATTAAAGCCTGCGCTTCCCGTGTTTCAGGAAGGCGCAAATCATAGAATCCTAATTCTCCGGGAAGTTTAGGCTGTTCGTGTCCCGGAAAAAGTTTGCGTGCCCGTGCTACACTTATCCACTCGGTATAGCCCTTGCCCCACCATTCATCATTCTCTTTGAAAGGATG
>CAMFEN010000059.1 GCA_945949375.1 uncultured Bacteroidales bacterium
CCATGATATGTCTGCTCAAGCACAAGCGGCACACGACATAATAGTCCAACACCACACTTTCACCCAACGCATACAACAAATGTTGGCTCTATTGGAATAAATGCTTTGGCATATTCTTCATGTATCAACTACGTAAGATATACGTAGGATATACGTAGGATAACCGAAACAAAGAAGTAACTATATACTCCTTATATGAACATCTTATAAACCTTATTTCATATCCGCAATCATGTCAAAAGTATCTTTCATCGATCCCGTTGCCTCCCTCTCAGGCGCACTTAATCGTAATGAAAATATCCGTTTTCGGACACGAAACGGAAAGACGCACGCCTATTGTGTGACCAAACCATACAACGGACCTGCTTCCGAAGCGCAAACCTATACGCGAAAAAACTTTGGCGCTTGTGTCCGTGAAACAAGTGTAATCCTCAAAAATGATACACTGCGAGCAGAGTGGCAAGCACGCTACGACGAATATCTCGAACAAGTAACCCGCCATCCAGCACGCTATCCTCACCCCTGCTCTACACTCCGCGGATTTATCATTTCTACCCTACGCGAGAAGTAACTATGTACTAACGATAATACGAGTTATGCAAAAAATATCCGTCATATCCCCCGTGTACAACATATCTCGATACCTTACCCGTTGTATGAATTCCTTGCGCGGACAAACGCTCCGCGAGATGGAAGTGCTGTTTGTGGACGATAGGGGAACGGATAACAGTGTAGAGATAATCCGCAACTATATCGCAGCACATGGTTTGCAAGAAAATTGGCGAATTATAACCATGCCACAAAACGGCGGACCGGGAGAGGCTCGCAACAAAGGCATTCAAGAGGCAACGGGGGAATATATCGCTTTCGTGGATGCGGATGATTGGGTAGAGCCTGCGATGTTTGAGGTGCTCTACAAGGCAGCAAAAGAAACCAATGCAGATTTGAGTTCGGGGGCGACCTCATGGGACTACCCCGATGGGCATCATACCATTGCCGTAAATCCTCATGTAGGTACCGGAGTACTAAACAAATCAAAAAGACGCTTTCTTCTTCGACATTATGTAAGCAACTTCACAGGTATGCTTTTCCGACGAGATTGGCTGATAAGAAACGGCATATTCTTTCCCACAGCCCGTAGCGGGGAAGATAGCAGTTTTATGGGGCAGTGTTATTTAGTTGCCGAACGCATCGCCCAATGCGATGAACCGTTCTACCACTATGTGATACATGCCGACTCCATCAGCCATAAACGCAGGGTATGGAGAGGCGGAGAAAAAAGAAAGGCTTTCCGTGCGTTGCTCAATTTCGCTAAAGCCCATCACCTGCTATCCGACTATCGCCTGACTCTATATTGGATATACTTCAAGAAAGTAATCGCAACCTCCATCACAGACTTTATAAGAAGTTGGTAGTACAGACATCAAGCCACCGTATTAGTATGCAATGATGGCCTGTACAGGAAAATGGTCGGAGTAAGGGACGTTGTCAATAGTACACCGAAGCGGCTGTAGCGCGCGGGAGCAGAGGATATAGTCGATACGGGCGGCAAAGATACCCTTTATGAGGGTGGCACCATACCGTCCCCATGAGGTGCAGAGAAAGGCATCGCGCATATCGAGCCCGCGTATCTGCCAATAGGTGGAGGAGAGGGGCAGGTCGTTGAAGTCGCCTACGACAATAAGGGGATAGGGCGAAGCGTCAATAGCCTCGCGAACACACTTTGCCTGCTCCACCCTTGCCTCGTGCGCCACGGAGTACTTCTGTTTGAGTTCCTCGAAGTCGTCCTCACCGAAGCGATTGGACTCCAAATGGTTGGTGATTAGGCGAATGGTGTCGAATCTTCTAATCTCTTCGCTATCTGAGGATTGCAGCCCTGAACCCGTATCTCCTTGCGCCTTCTTTGCCACTACCCGGGCAGCCCCGTCGGAGGGTATCACCACATCGCATTGGGAAGAGATGTTGGCGCGGGAGGGGTAGCGAATAGTCTGTTTGTGGATAAGCGGATAGCGCGAGAAGACAACGTTACCAAACTGGCGGCGGTTGTTGTACACCGAGAAATCGAAATACGAATAGGGGTACTTGGTACCCAAGGCGCGCTTCAAATCGGATAGGGTGAGGTACTTTGAGTCTTTGTACACTTCCACTTCCTGCAAGCAGATGATATCCGCATCCTGCCCGTTTCGGAGGTAGTTTATCACCTGATTATCAGTTGGTTTACGAAACATCCCCATGCGATGGGTATTGTAGGTGAGAACGCGGACAACTCGCGTCCCCTCTTGCGGGGTTGATGGGGTACCATGCGAGCACAACGGCAGAAAGACTGCCACAGCAACTAACAAAAAGAGGGTGTAGATAATGAACTTGAGACGGCACATTTCCGGACGAAGGATGAAGGACAAAAAATAAAAGACAGATTTGTCTTGTTTGGTTTATTATACGTGCGTTTCCCTAATCACTTGGGTTCGAGGGTGATAAGGGGGATTATCATCTCCTCGATGGAGACGCCGCCATGCTGGAAGGTGTTGCGGTAGTATTGGGCATAGTAGTTGAAGTTGTTGGGGTAGCCGAAGAAGTCGTTGCCCGTACAGAACATGTAACTGCTGCTCACATTCGGGCATGGGAGCCCCACTTTCTTGGGCTGCTCTATCACCATCACGTTTTTGCTTTGGCAGTTGAGTGCCTTGCCGACCTTGGAGCGGAGGTTGGTGTTGGTGTTCTTATCTGCCAAGATTTGCACGGGGTTCTTCACGCGGACGGTGCCGTGGTCGGTGGTGAGCACCACTTTGTAGCCCAATTCGGCAATGCGGCGGAAGAGTGCGAAAGTGGGCGAATGGCGGAACCACGAGAGGGTGAGGCTGCGATATGCCGCTTCGTCGTTCGCCAATTCGCGCATCATCTTGCTCTCGGTACGGGAGTGGGAGAGCATGTCTATGAAGTTGAGAACCACCACGTTGAGTTGTGTCTGCAGTCCTTTCAGTTGGGCGATGACACGCTCGCAGAAATCGCTCTCATTGATTTTGAAGTAGGAGCAGGTGTCGTGGCGTCGGAAGCGCTCTATTTGGGTTTTGATGAGTTCTTTCTCGTTGAGGTTTTTGCCCTCCTCTTCGTCTTCTTCCACCCACAGGTCAGGGTACATCTCTTGTATCTGCAAGGGCATGAGCCCCGAGAAGATGGCGTTGCGCGCATACTGGGTGGCGGTGGGCAGGATAGAGAGATACTGGCTCTCTTGGGTTACGGTAAAGCACTCGCTGAGCAGCGGTTGGATGGTCTTCCATTGGTCGTAACGGAAGTTATCTATCACTACAAAGAAGACTTTCTCACCCTTGTCAAGCATGGGAAATAGGACGCGCTTGAAGATGTCGGGCGACATGAGGGGGCGCGCCGCCATCTCTGCTTTCCCGCTGAAAACGGATGTCGAGGGGGACGCGAACCACGTCTCATAGTTCTTCTGAATGAACTTGGCGAAAGCGGCGTTCGCCTGCGTGCGCTGCATGTCAAGCATTTCGCGCATGGAGGAGTCCACATCCTGCAAGTCGAGGTCCCATTTGGTGAGTGTGCGCTCTATCGCCATCCATTCCTCCAAGGTCTGCGCCGTGTCTATCATGTAGGCTATGTCGCTGAACTCCTGCCGATAGGACTGGTTGGTGTGCTCGCTGAGAATATCGTGCTGATGAATATGCTTCTTGAGGCACAGCAGTATCTGGCTTGGGTTGACGGGCTTGATGAGGTAGTCGGCTATCTTCTCGCCGATCGCCTGCTCCATGATACGCTCCTCCTCGCTCTTGGTAATCATCACCACGGGCAACTCGGGGTGCAGGCGCTTGATCTCCTGCAAGGCTTCCAATCCCGAAAGACCGGGCATGTTCTCGTCCAGGAAAACTATATCCAACGGCTCTTGCCGACAGATGTCAATCGCGTCCTGTCCGTTGGTAGCGGTCAGCACTTCATAGTCTTTACTGCGAAGATAGATAAGGTAGGGGGTCAAGAGGTCGATTTCGTCGTCCGCCCAAAGGATTCTGTTCATAGATTTTTATGTGTTTCAGGTTTCTGGTTTCAAGTTCAACTTGGAAGTTGAAACTTTTTCACTTTACAACAGTGTGTTTGGTTGGTAGTTGCGCCATTTGTCGATGAGTGCGGCGATGTCGGCTGGCCATGGTGAGTCGAAGAACTTATGCTCGCCGGTGCGTGGATGGGTGAATCCGAGCGTCTTGGCGTGAAGCACCTGCCGCGGGCAAAGGGCGAAACAGTTGTGGATATACTGGCTGTATTTCTGTGTGCGCAGACCTTTCAGTATCTCCATGCCGCCGTATTTCTCGTCAGCAAAGAGCGGATGTCCGATGGACTTCATGTGCACGCGAATCTGGTGGGTTCGTCCCGTCTCCAAACGGCATTCCACGAGCGTTACATACGGGAAACGCTCCATCACACGCCAATGGGTGATTGCCTCCTTGGCATTGGGGTTCTCTTCAAGGTCGTATATTCTATATATAGTACGGTCGCGTGTGTCGCGCGCGAGGGCACCCGTGATGGTACCGCTCTCCTCGGTGAAAGTGCCCCAGACGAGGGCATTGTAGGTGCGCTCGGTGGTGTGGTCGAAGAACTGCTTGCCAAGGTTCGTCTTCGCCTCGGGCGTCTTGGCGATAAGTAGCAACCCGCTGGTGTCTTTGTCGATGCGATGCACCAAGCCTATCTCGGGATTGTTGATGTCGAGGTGCGCTTGTGTCTGTTGGAAATAGTAGGCGAGGGCGTTGAGCAGGGTGTGTTCATAGTTGCCGTGCCCGGGGTGCACCACCAAGCCCGCGGGCTTGTTAATAACCAACACATCCTCATCCTCATAGACCACCTCGAGCGGAATGTTCTCGGGCAGAATGGTGAAGTCTATCGGCTCGTGGTCGAGCATGACCTGCACGAGGTCGAGCGGCTTGACCTTATAGTTGCTCGCCACGGGCTGCTCGTTCACAAGGATATTTCCCGCCTCTGCAGCCTGCTGGATACGGTTACGGCTCGTACCCGGCATGTGCTCGCTCAGGTACTTATCCACGCGGATGGATGCCTGCCCCCTGTCCACCGTGCAACTATATCGCTCAAAACCACTCATCCTCCGACTCGGTATTGTGGGTTGTAACGGCTTTCTCTATATCTTGAGAAAGTTTGATATTCACCATAGAGCCTTCCAAGATCCGTTGCCCGGACTCGGGCGTTTGCAGATAGACCACGGGCAATTCTCCGTTCTCCGTGCGCCCCGTCTCGTCAATGGGCTCGTCATACTCCACGGTGCCCACCGTCAGGCGTTGGCTCAAGAGCAGCGCACGCGCCTCCGATAGCGACCTTCCCACCACGTTCGGCACGTCTGTCATCTCTGTACCTTTGCCAAAGCCGACTACCAGCGTTACCTCGGCACCTTCGTCTATACGCGCGCCCGCGGGCAATGACTCGCCGTTGTACTTCACATCCAGCACTAAGTCTTTGTATTCCGAAGGCTCCCACTCGTAGTTCTCGCTCACGCGGACACCCATAGAGCGCAAGGTGGCAGTGGCTTGGCGATAACTCAAATCATGCACATCAGGCAGCACCACCTGTCGTTTACAGGATGCGTTTACTACTACATAAAGCGGTCTACCTTGTTTGGCATGGCTGTCGGCAGGCGGAGTCTGCTCGGCAATTGCGCCCAACGGAACATCATTGGTAAACGTAGAGTCGGTAACGATTAACACCATTCCTGCTGTTTGCGCTATAGGTTCCGCCTCAGGCATATACAGTCCCACAAGATTAGGAACATTGATTTCCTCACCATGGTGGGTATAACTACGCAACCAAAACCAAAGTCCCAAAAGAATCAGAACTATGATTATCAATGCGAGGAGCAGGTTGAACAACAAGGTTTGCCATGTCTTTTTGCCGTTTTTCTCTGCCGGAGAGGTCTTTTTTTGCTGTTTTTCCATGATTTTGCTAAAAATGTTTTGCAAAAATACTATTTTTTTTGGAGATATGCAAAAAATGTGCTAATTTTGCAGCGTTTTTCGAAATAACTCGAAAACATAACCCTTTTAATGCATTAAAGTCATGAAAAAAGTTCTTCTTATCGCTGCTGTTGCGCTGTGCGCAATGAGCTGCTGCTGCAACAACAAGAAGTGCAGCCAAGGTGAGGGTACTTGCTGCGACTCTGCGGCTACTTGCTGCGAGGCTGCTGCTCCCTGCTGTGCTGACTCCGCTGCTGCATGCTGCGAGGCTGCTGCTACCGACACCGTAGTAGTAGAAGAAGTAGTTGAGACCGTTGCTGAGTAATCAGCAGTCTGTTTTTACAGGTACAACTACCCGTTAGAAAGTTTCAAGTTTCAAGTTTCAGGTTTCTCCATTCCAAATGGAACGAAACTTGAAAGGAGAAACTTGAAACTTTCTTGTTTCAGGCTTTTCGTATTCTCCGTATTTTTTGTTTGTAATATTTCGTAGTTTGCGAACGCAACGAAAACAACGTAAGCGGGCGGGGACGCCCGCGCACCCGAAAAAAAATGAAAAAATATGATTTTCTCATCATCGGCGGTGGCGTAGCCGGTATGAGTTTCGCGCTGAAAGTAGCACGCGCACAAAAGTACAAGATTGCCCTCTGCTGCAAGACAACCTTAGAAGAAGCCAATACCACCAAAGCACAAGGCGGCATTGCGTCCGTAACGAACCTCCAAGTAGATGATTTCCAGAAACATATCCACGACACTATGGTCGCGGGTGAT
>CAMFEN010000060.1 GCA_945949375.1 uncultured Bacteroidales bacterium
TTAGATAACACCGACCGCAACCGCACTTCGCCTTTCGCCTTCACGGGCAATCGCTTCGAGTTCCGCGCTGTGGGCTCGAGTGCTAACTGCGCAGCCGCCATGCTGGCGCTCAACGCTGCGGTAGCAGAGCAACTGAACGACTTCCGTGCAGAGGTTGACGCGCTGATTGCCGGCGGAGAAGCCAAAGAGCGCGCGCTCTTCACGGTGATTAAGAAATGCCTCAACGCTTGCCATGCGATACGCTTCGACGGCAACGGCTATTCCGATGAGTGGAAAGCCGAGGCGGAGAAACGCGGACTGGACTGCGAGGTGAGCGTACCGAAGATTATTGATAATTACCTCTCGGAGGCCTCGGTGAAGATGTTCGGCGCAACGAGCGTCTTGAGCAAGGCGGAGTTGCTGTCGCGCTGCGAGGTGAAATGGGAGAACTACTCGATGAAGTTGCAGATTGAGAGCCGCGTGCTGGGCGACTTGGTGATTAACCACGTGCTGCCCGCTGCCAAACGCTACCAGACAATGCTGCTGGAGAACGTGCTGCACGTGAAGCAGGTATTCCCTGAGGCTGAGGTGGCATCACTCAACGAGCAGGACTATATCATCATCCGCCGCATAGAAGACCACGCGAGTGCTATCATCGCGGGCGTGGAGCAGATGAACAAACTGCGTGCGAAAGCCAATCATATTGACAATCAGCGCGAACGCGCCATCACCTTCCACGATGAGGTAGTGCCCCTGATGGAGGACATCCGCAAGCACGTGGACGACTTGGAGATGGTAGTGGATGACGAACTCTGGACGCTGCCGAAGTACCGCGAGATGCTGTTCATACACTAATTTTAAGGTATAAAAAAGATTGTTGTTGTTTTTATGGCAAAAGGCTGCTTGACGAATGTCGGCAGTCTTTTGTTTTATGGGGGATGTACTTTTCCGTTTTTGTGATGATTTGTTTACGTAGGAGGGAGTTTGTGCGTAACCAAACACCCAGAAATTAATACTTTTTAGCAAAACATATGGGTCCTTTGCGCCAAAGCACCCCGTTTTTGAATCAATTAGACCCTTATTTAGACCTTACTAAGCCCTTACGGTAGTAGATTAAAAAATTGCTATGTTACAAATGTTACTATTGTCACAAAAGTAAAAAAAGTTAGCATGTAACATGTAACAAAACTAACATTTGTAACAATAAAATTTAGTATTCATTTGCAGATTTCGAAAAAACACTATCTTTGCACATTGAAGTCCCGCATGAGGTCTGCCTGTCCGGGTGCGCAGGCGTCCCCGCCTGCATAGTTCAATCAACTACCAAGTACTCACTACCGCCACTATCCCTAAAACCGTAACATACGAAGGCACCACCTACTCCGTAACCCTATCGTTTTTCCTGCGCACAATTCATCTAACGCACAAAATACATGTTTTACAACATATTTTTGACAAATTGACAGTTTCCGGCTTGCATATATCGGAAAAAAGCAGTAACTTTGTGGGCTTTTTTAGAAAATAACCCTTGTAAACTATCATGAGACGACCTATTTTAAGTATTTCAATAATGTTTTTGCTGTTGGTTGCAGTATCTCTGCAAGCGAAAACAGTTACTCCTGCGGAGCAGTTACCGACTTACTATGCATCGATGAATGGCAAGTCGTCGAAATCGCTCTTCGATGAGGTGCATGCGATTGTCAAAGTGGGGTATTCCTCGCTGGGGTATGACGGTTTGTTCGATGCTTACCCCGAGACCGATATGAAGGAAAACGGGAAACTATGGGACATGTACTCGAACTGCGATTTCGATTTGAACAAAGACCGCTGCGGCAACTATAGCAAAGAGTGCGACTGCTGGAATCGTGAGCATAGTATTCCCAAGTCGTGGTACGGGGGTACGAAGAGTGGTCCCGGCTGTGATATTTTCCACTTGGTGCCGACCGACGGCAAGGTGAACGGCATGCGCAGTAATTATGCTTTTGGCGAGGTGGGCAACGCAGATTATTCGTATGACGGCAGCAAGAAAGGCTCTGCTTTGTCTATCACTATTATGGGCGGTAATACGCTTGCGGGCAATGAGGGGACAACGGTGTCGTGCTCGGGGACAGTCTTTGAACCGCAAGACCAATACAAAGGTGATTTTGCCCGCGGATATATGGGCGCATTGCTCAGATGGGCAGGGGATCATCAGGCGTTTATCTCCGGCGACGGTAGCAAGATTTTTAGCGGCAACTATACGGCTACGGGTAAGTTCGGACTCACCAACTATGGTATTGCGCTGCTGATGAAATGGCACCGCGAAGACCCTGTATCGCAGAAGGAGATAGACCGCAACAACGGCATTCAAGCCACGCAGGGCAACCGCAATCCGTTCATCGACTACCCGTATCTGGCGGAGTATATATGGGGTTCGCACGCGGGCGAGTCGGTGGATATGTCGCTGCTGGTCTGCTCGTCTGACGCGGCTTTCGTGCCGGGCGTGAGCAACGGCTACGACGGCTCGGGCGGCGGGACTGTGCCTGACCCCGAAGAGACATGGCAGATAACATGGCGAGTGGACGGCGAGGAATACACCGAAGGCAACCCGACGACGGAGGTCGTAAAGGGAAAGAGCATAGAGGTGCTTCCTGCGATTCCTACTTCTTGCAGCGAGACCAGCACGGTGTTCATGGGATGGACTACAAAGCTGATTGCCGGCACAACGGATGTAGCCCCCGAGGTGCTGTTCACGGAGGTGGTTTCTGCACCGGAGATAACGTCGGACATGACCTTCCACGCCGTGTTTGCGAAAGCAAGCACTACCGAGGCACCTTCCAACACGGCTGCCGGAGAGATAATGCTGACCAAGGAGCAGACCGACGGCTGGACGATTAGCGGTGCGTCTTCACAGACCAACTATTGGATACTGACCAAGAACGCCTATATAGAGTCGCCGGCGGTGGAACTGAGTGCCGTAGAGTCTATCGTGGTGAATATGCGCACCTACGGCGGCACTTCCTACAACACGGTGGATATCACCTGCGCAGGACAGACGCTCGGCTCGCTTACCGCAAGCAATAACAATTTGAAAGACTATGAGTTGTCAGTTGTCAGTGGGCAGTGGGCAGTGGGCAGTGGTGCTATTCGTTTTAGCAGCACTACGAACACCGATAAGAACGGTCCGGGCATTGCTGCGATCACTATCCGTTTGGGCGGAGTGGAGATTACCTATACGGAGTATCTGACCACCTGCCACTCAACATCCACTGATGAGGCATTCACCACCGACAACCACCCGAAACCGCAGAAAGTGCTCCGCGACGGACAACTGCTCATCATTGTGGACGGCAAGACATACACGGTGTATGGAACGCAAGTACAATAAATACAGGCTTTATTTTGAAATAGATTTTTGAGAAAGATTTTTAAGGAGATTTCTGAACGAAAGGCAACGCCTGGAGTGAAACATAAGAAAAACAAGTTCAGTCTAATTATTGTTTAGATTTTTGATTCGATTTTTTGTTAGATTATAGCACAGTTATAACATTTTTATGACGGACCAAGAGATAATAAATATAAGAGCCAAGCTCTTTTCTGACATAGTTGGATGCGCTTTTCGTTCATATAACTTTTTCCATGGGGGATTTGATGAGATTGTATATGAAGCGGGACTAAAAGCAGAATTGGAAAATTTAGGCTATGAAGTCTTCCGACAACAAGAATTTCCTATATACTACAAAGGAAAACCAACAGAAGTAAATCGGCGAATTGATTTGGTGGTAAAAGACAAAATCCTTGGATTTATTGTACTTGAGTTAAAGGCATTGGACTATATCTATGATGCACAAAGATTACAATTATGGTCGTATATGAAATTGCTAAATATTAAGTATGGAATGCTGATTAACTTTAGCCCCAAAGGTGTATATTCGGAGAATTGGATGATAGAAGATATACAGACCGGAAAATGTGTAAGAGTATGAGTGTGCAAGCAAAGATTTTTAGTGGGATTATAGATATGCTTTTATTCTCGTATCACTTAAAATCTTAGTATAAAATAAACGCAAAAATCTTTGCTAAAAATATATTGATTGATTATTAGTATCCTTTCGCTTCGCTCAGAAATCTGAAGAAAATCTTGATAAAAAATCAATAAGAAAATCTTTTAATTATCAACAAACAATAAATCAATTCAAATCATGGCAGAAGAAAAATTGAATTTGTTGGCTGATTTTCCCGCCATCTCTACAAAAGTATGGAAGGAGAAAATCGTGACCGACTTGAAAGGTGCCGACTTCGAGAAGAAACTCGTTTGGCGCACTCCGGAAGGCTTCAATGTGCAGCCTTTCTACCGTCGTGAAGACCTTAAAGGTCTGAAAACTACAACCTCTGCGCCCGGGCAATTCCCTTACGTGCGCGGCACGAAGACCAACAACGAGTGGGCTATTCGCCAAAACATTTGCGCCGGTACTAACGCTCGCAAGGCGAACGCCAAGGCGCTGGATGTGCTCAACAAGGGTATCACCTCGCTGGGTTTCCGCTTGGACAAAGAGAAACTGAACTACCGCTTCATCAAGAACCTGCTCAATGGTATTCAGGCAGACGCCATCACACTGAACTTCCAAGTATGCGCCTGCGCTGCCCCCGAGTTGGCAAGTATCCTCGTGCGCTACTACGGTCGCATGGGCTACAACTTGAAGAATATGAAGGGTAGCATCAACGTGGATCCCATCCGCAACATGCTGCTGAAAGGCAAGTTGCTCAGCCGCGAGCAGGTGAGCGCGAAGATTGCTGCCGTGGTAAAAGCGGCGAAGTCGCTCCCGGGCTACCGCGTGGTAGGCGTGAACAGCGTTATCTTGAGCAACGCCGGTGCGTACTGCGCACAAGAACTGGCATACGCACTCGCATGGGGTGCAGAATACATGACCATGCTCACCGAAGCAGGCGTTCCTAATTACAAGGCAGCGAACGCCATCCGCTTCAACATGGGTATCGGTGGTAACTACTTCATGGAGATTGCTAAGTTCCGTGCTGCCCGTCTGCTGTGGGCGAAGATTGTAGAGGCATACAAAGCACCGCTCTTCACCGCCGCACTCAAAGAGGCTGCGAAGATGAATGTGAGTGCCGAGACCAGCCGCTTCAACATGACCGTCTTCGACGCGTATGTAAATCTGCTCCGCTCGCAGACCGAGACCATGTCGGCGGCTATCGCAGGCGTGGACGAGATACTCCTTACGCCGTTTGATGTAACCTACGAGCAGCCGACTGAGTTTGCAGAGCGTATCGCCCGCAATCAGCAACTGCTGCTCAAGGAAGAGGCACACTTCGATAAGGTAGTTGACCCCGCAGCGGGCTCTTTCTATATCGAGAACCTGACCCACGCGATTGCGGAGGAGGCATGGAAGCAGTTCCTCGCTATCCAAGAGCAAGGCGGCATGTACGAGATGGTGGCTGCCGGCAAGGTGCAAGAAGCCATGCAGGAGAACCTCAACAAGCGTCTTGCCGATGTGGCTAAGCGCAAAGAGGTGTTGCTCGGCTCGAACCAGTATCCTAACTTCACCGAGAAAGCCGCAAAGAAAATCAAAGAGACCGCTTGCGGTTGCTGCTGTGCTACGCAGCAGGGGCAGATTCCCGCGCTCCATATCGCGCGCGCAGCAGAGGAGTTCGAGACATTGCGTCTTGAGACCGAGGCTGCGAAGAAACAACCCGTGGCATTCATGCTCACCATCGGCAACCTCGCTATGCGTATTGCGCGTGCGCAGTTCTCGTGCAATTTCCTCGCGTGCGCAGGTTATAAGGTGATAGACAACAACGGCTTCAAGACCGTAGCCGAGGGTATCAAGGCGGCGCGCAAAGCCAAGGCAGACATCATCGTGCTCTGCTCCAGCGACGACGAGTACGCAACGCTGGCACCCGAGGCATGGAAGACGCTCAAAGACGCCAAGGAACTCTTCATCGTAGCCGGCGCACCCGCTTGCTCCGAAGACCTGAAGGCACTGGGAATCAACAACTTCATCAATGTTCGTTCCAATGTCCTTGAGACCCTGAAAACATTTAACGCTCAACTCTTAAACAAATAATAGCGATGAAACCTAATTTCAAAGATATTGATATCAACAAGATTGCTTCTTCGCATGTAGAGGGAGCCAATGAAGCCAACTGGCAAACGCCGGAACTCATCGACGTGAAGCCTGTTTACACCAAGGAAGACTTGGAGGGTATGGAGCACCTTGACTATGTGTCGGGTATCCCGCCTTTCTTGCGCGGTCCGTATAGCGCAATGTATCCGCTGCGTCCGTGGACGATTCGCCAGTATGCGGGTTTCTCCACTGCTGAGGAGTCAAATGCTTTCTATCGTCGTAACCTCGCCAGCGGTCAGAAAGGTCTGTTCGTAGCCTTCGACCTACCAACCCACCGCGGCTACAATGCCGACAACATGCGCGTGGTGGGTGATGTGGGAAAAGCAGGTGTGTCCATCTGCTCGCTCGAGGATATGAAGGTGCTGTTCGCAGGTATTCCTTTGAACAAGATGTCCGTCTCCATGAC
>CAMFEN010000061.1 GCA_945949375.1 uncultured Bacteroidales bacterium
CTATGCACAGAAGACGCGATGGCATCATGAGCGCCGGTTACCTTCGCTTGATAGCCGCGCGCCACCACCCGCACATTCGGGTGCTGGTTCTTCAAACACAGGATATTCTGATTGTTGACGCCGTAGAAAGTGGCGGTGTCGAGGGCATCGTTGAGGGTTATAACTGACTCCATTGGGGGATATAGGTTAGAAATTGAGGGGTTAAGACCGCTTTGCTGTCCGACCGCTTCGCTGAACGACCGCTGTGCTGTTCGACCGCTATGCTGTCCGACCGCTGTGCTTCTTGCTGCATTATCAGTCTTTCAGCGCAACCCGACTTGTCGGGATAAGAAGCGCGGTCTTTCAGCGATAGCGGTCTTTCAGCGTCAGCGGTCTTACGCTCTATCCGCACCACGATTGTCTCATGTCCGTTGTGGAGGAAGAGGTAGGGCACGCGGAGTTGGCGGTTATAAGTGATGGCTTGGTCGAGGGTGCGTTGCGTGAGTGCGACATGCTCAGCCTTGCATTCGATGAGCACCAAGGGCTGCAATTGCTCGTCGTACACCACTGCATCGCAACGTTTTTTCGCCTCGCCCACAGCGATGGCGACCTCCACGCCGATACGCCCCGCAGGGTAGTGATAGTCGTCCACCAGCCGATGCAGAAACTGCTGCCTGACCCACTCCTCGGGAGTCAAACGCACCCATCGCCGCCGCCATGCGCAGAAGACGTATTGTTTGCTGTTGATTTCTTTTATATTGAGCCTGCTCACAACCTTTTCGCATTATCGCCGACAAAGGTACTGCTTTTTTCTGAAATATGCAAGAGTTTTCTTCAATTTGAATGACACTTGCTTATAATTGTCAAATTGTAACTTGTCAAATTGTCAAGTTTTTTGCCCGCCCTCGACTAAATAAACCACCCTTGCAACGTGGGGTTGCAAGGGTGGCATATTTATTCGGTAGGGTGCTATTAATGTATTTTGATAGCCTATAACCAGATACTTGAAACAAAAAAACTAAAATCAATACTAAATGTTAATGTTGCTATTTCAGTGCGCGATAGTAGAGAGCGATGCCGATAATGAGGAAGAGAAAGTTTGGAAGCCACGCCGCTAAGAAAGGCGACATCACGCCGTTGACCGAGAACGTCGTGCTGACCGTGGAGAAGAGGATATACGCTGCAGTAAGGACGATACCGATACCGAGGTTTTTGCCCATGCCGCCGCGCACCTTCTTGCTGCTCATGGTTACGCCCAAGAGGGTCATGATGAACGCACCCAGCGGCGACGCCCAACGCTTGTGGTACTCCGTCTCAAAGGCTTGGATATTGCCTGCCCCACGCTTCTCCTGCAACTCCATGTACTCCACCAGTTCGGGGTTGGTCATCTCCTGCGCCTGCTCGGCAGTAACGAAGAGTTCACGCGGCTGCACAGTAATAATAGTGTCCAAACGGTTGCCGCGAGTGAGTGTCTCGCGCATCCCCTCAAAATCACGACGGATATAGTTTTCTAAATGCCAATGGTGCTGTCCCGTCAGTGTGCTCGTGGAGTCGTAGCGGATACGGTCGGCGGTGATTCGCATGGTGAGCGTCTTGCCCTCAAAATGCTCCAGCGAAGCACGGTAGCCCATGCTGCTGCGTTTCTGGAAAGACTCGATATACAGGATAGTCCCCGGCTCCACCTCCATCTGCACATTGCGCGCATTCTCCTTGCTGAAATGCTCAATATACTTGTCGGTGAAGTTGAGCATCTTGCCCGTCGCAGGTGGAATGATATAACCGCCCAAGACAAAGGATACGATGAAAAGAAAAGTGGCGGAGAGAAAATAGGGCAACATCAGGCGATGGTAACTCACCCCTGCCGCCATCATCGCGATAATCTCGCTGTTGCCCGCCAGTTTGGAAGTGAAGAAAATGACCGATATGAAGATAAACAGCGAACTGAACATATTGGCATAGTAGGGTATGAAAGGCAGGTAGTAGTCGAGGATAATCTCGCGCGTAGGTACCTGATTCTCATAGAAATCGTCCAACTTCTCCGTCAAGTCGAAGACGATAGCGATGCTCAAAATCAGCACTATCGAAAAGAAGAAGGTGCCGAGGAACTTGCCAATAATATACCAGTCGAGTTTTTTCATTAGGAGAGGACCCCCTCCAACTCCCCCTACAAGAGGGGGAGAGTTTGGAAGATTAGTTTTAGTAATTTAATTTTCTCCCTCCCTTTGTAGGGAGGGCAGGGGTGGGTCTATAGTCTCGTTGTGATGCGTTTCATCATCTCGTCTTTCCATGGTTTGAAGTCGCCGGCGAGGATGTGTTGGCGGGCTTCGCCTACGAGCCAGAGGTAGAAGGCGAGGTTGTGGATGGAGAGTATCTCCAGCCCGAGCATCTCCTGCGCGTGGATGAGGTGGCGGACATACGCCCGCGTGTATTGTTGGTCCACATAGGAGGTGCCGTCGGGGTCAAGGGGCGTGAAGTCGTTTTCCCATTTCTTATTGCGCATGTTCATCACGCCGTTTTGGGTGAAAATCATGCCGTTGCGCCCGTTGCGGGTGGGCATGACGCAGTCGAACATATCTACTCCGCGCTCTATGCCTTCTAGGATGTTCCACGGCGTGCCGACGCCCATGAGGTAGCGCGGTTTGTTCGCGGGGAGGATGTCGTTCACCACCTCTATCATCTCGTACATCTTCTCCGCGGGCTCTCCCACCGCCAGTCCGCCGATGGCGTATCCGTCGCGGTCGAGGTCGCGCAGACGCTTGGCAGCGTCTTGCCTGAGGTCGGTGTAGACGCAGCCCTGCACGATGGGGAAGAGGTGCTGGCGGTAGCCGTAGAGGTCGGGCGTGCTGTCGAAGCGGGCGATACAACGGTCGAGCCAGCGATGGGTGCGCTCCATAGAGGCTCTGGCGTAGGCTCGGTCGGCTGTGCCCGGGCAACACTCGTCGAACGCCATCATGATATCCGCACCTATCTCGCGCTCAATATCCATCACGCTCTCGGGCGTGAACAGCAGTTTGCGCCCGTCGATATGGCTGGAGAACTGCACGCCCTCTTCGGTCATCTTGCGGATGTCGGTCAGGGAGAAAACCTGATAGCCGCCCGAGTCGGTGAGTATGGGTCGCGTCCATCCCTCGAAGCGATGCAACCCGCCTGCCTCGTGCAGGATGTGCGTGCCAGGGCGGAGGTAGAGGTGGTAGGTGTTGCCGAGGATAATCTGCGCCTTGATGTCGTCCTCAAGGTCGCGCCGCTGCACCCCCTTCACCGTGCCCACCGTGCCCACGGGCATGAAGATGGGCGTGAGGATGTCGCCGTGGTCGGTATGAACGACCCCGGCACGGGCAGAAGAACGCGTATCGGTTTGTTGGAGAGTGAACATAAGTTTTTGATTGTAATAGGTAATAAGTAATAGGTAATATGCGCAGTAAGATATTACTTATTACAGCCCGAAGGGCGAATTACTTATTACCGAGCGTAGCAAGATATTACTTATTACAGCCCGAAGGGCGAATTACTTATTACCGAGCGTAGCGAGATTATATCTTGTTTCCCTCTTTCGGGAAGACAATTTGGGGGCGGAAGGTCTTTTGCTCTTCGGGGGTCATGAGGGCATACGCCATGATGATGACCGTGTCGCCCACGTGTATCAGGTGCGCTGCCGCACCGTTCATGCAGATACAGCCCGAGCCGCGTTTGCCGGCAATGACGTAGGTCTCCAGGCGGGCACCATTGTCATTGTCCACCACTTGCACACGCTCGCCCGATACGATGCCGGCGGCATCCATCAAATCCTCGTCTATAGTGATGCTGCCAATATACTCAAGATTGGCTTCCGTCACCCGCACACGGTGAATCTTCGACTTTAAGATAGTCAGTAACATGTATTTATTTTACAATTTTACAATTTCACTATTTGGAAAAGTTCAAAACTACAGAACTTCACCTCTACACTCGTTTCTGATAATGATAGTCAGAGTAATCTTTGTCTGATGTGCTGTCGAGGCGAGTATGCTTGCGAAAGCGGTTGGTGAACTGTTGCCAACGGCGGCGAAGGTCGCTTGAACCGTTGTCGCTCACATGCCGCCACCAAAGCAACAGCAACCAGCCGAACAGCATGCCGCCGAGGTGGGCGAAATGCGCCACATGGTCGCCGGCACCTACCACACTACCTAAACCCGCAAAGAGTTCGATAGCCGCATAGATAATCACGAATACGCGCGCGCGGATGGGAATAGGCACAAACATGATAAACAACGGCACATTGGGGAACAGCCAGCCAAAAGCAAACAGGATGCCAAACACCGCACCCGATGCACCAATAGTAACCAACGGATTGATATAGTACGCCGCCTGCGACACAGCCATCGCGCTGAGCGTCGGCTGATACATCAGAGCCCATACGGCCTCCTGTACCAAACCTGCGCCTACACCGCAAACAAGGTAATAAGTCAAAAACCGTTTCCAGCCCCACTCTCGCTCCAACACAGGCGCAAACATCAACACCGCGAACATATTACAAAAAATATGTCCGAGGTCAGCGTGAAGAAACATATAGGTAAAAGGCTGCCAGATATGAAATTGCTGTGCTGTGAAATAGTGTAAACCGCAAACATCAGATAACTGTATGCCTGCACGGCGGAATACCATATCCAACAAAAAAACGATGATATTTGCCCAAAGAATAGAGCGGGTTACAATAGGGAGATTGCGCATATTGTATTTGACAATTTGACAATTTACGATTTGACATTTATTCGCACCGCATGGACAATCGTAAAATTGTCAAAGGTAAAATTGTACAATTTCATAACTTATCCACGGCAAAGGTAGTGCTTTTTTCTGAATTAGCCATACAAAAATCGTGCTTTTTCTTGAAAAAATGCTTTTTTTTGCCCAAAAATCACATTTTTCAAGAAAAACGCTTGGTAGTTTCATATTTTTATAGTATCTTTGCGCCGTGATTTTTAGCAAATAAAGCGTTAGAAATCATAATTAATACATTCTTATATTAACCCAAAATCATTACAATTATGAACAAGGCTGAACTTGTTGCTGCTGTAGCAGCAAAGGCAGAGGTTTCCAAAGTGGAGGCTGCAAAAGTGATTGACGCTGCTCTTGACGCTGCTGTTGAGGCATTGAAGAACGGCGAGACCGTACAGTTGGTAGGTTATGCTACGCTCTCTGTTGTAGAGAAGGCTGCACGCAATGGTATCAACCCTGCAACTAAACAACCTATCGTTATCCCCGCTAAGAAGGCTGTTAAGTTCAAAGCAGGTGCTAAATTGGCGCTTTAAGAACTACTTTTGTTAATTATGAATTATGAATTATGAATTATGGGGGCAGTGTAAGCCACTCGTAATCCAAAGTTCATAATTCATAATTCGTGTTTATTAAGGTATAAGATTTATGTTGAACATTATTCTTTGTGGTGCCCCGGGGAGTGGAAAGGGGACACAATCGGATTTTATTGTAGAGAAATATGGCTTGCAACATCTGTCCACCGGCGATGTGTTGCGCGCAGAAATCAAGTCGGGTTCGGCACTCGGGCAGGAGATAGAGGCTATCATCTCGAATGGTAACCTCGTGCCCGATGAGAAGATGATTGCCCTTATCGAGAACTTCATCGCTTCGCTTCCCGCCGACAGCAAGGGCGTTATTTTCGACGGCTTCCCGCGCACTGTGGAGCAAGCAGAGGCGCTGACGGAGTTGCTGAAGAAGTATAAGATGGAGGCAGTGATGCTGGATATGATTGTCGATGAGCAAGAGGTTATCACCCGCCTTATTAACCGCGGCAAGACCAGCGGACGCGCCGATGACAACGAAGAGACCATCAAGAAACGCCTTGAGGTATATCACCGGCAGACGCAACCCGTAGCAACCTACTACCTCCACCACGACAACTACTTCGCCATCAACGGTAACAACACGATGGAGGATGTCTTTGCCCAAATATGCCATATTATAGAATTGATTAAGGATTAAGGATAAAAGACTTATTACCTTCGTCTGTAAGTTATCAGAGTTGATTCTATTTTGTCTTTCATCCTTAGTCCAATAAACTATTTAGTCTTTCATCCTGTGTCCTTCATCCTTCATCTTCATCCTTCATCCAAATCATGCCTTCTTCCAACTTCATAGACTACGTAAAGATTTACTGCCGTTCGGGGAAGGGCGGCGCCGGTAGCATGCACTTCCATCGCGCCAAGTACCTGCCTAAGGGCGGCCCTGACGGTGGCGATGGCGGCAAGGGCGGTAGCATTATCCTGAAAGGTAATCGAAACCTCTGGACGCTGCTCCACCTGAAGTACCAAAAGCATATCATGGCGACCGACGGCGGCAAGGGCGGCGACAGCCGCTCCTTCGGCAAAGACGGCGAAGACCGCATCATCGAAGTGCCCTGCGGCACCGTGGTCTATGACGGCGACACGGGCGAGTTCATCTGCGAGGTGCGCGAGCATAACGAGCGCGTGGTGCTGCTCAAAGGCGGAAGAGGCGGGTTAGGCAACTGGCAT
>CAMFEN010000062.1 GCA_945949375.1 uncultured Bacteroidales bacterium
GGCGGAGGCTACTACAACACCACATGGATCCCCCAGGTACTGCTGCGCGAGGTCTATCTGCCGCCTTTCAAAGCGGCGGTTGATGCCGGCAGCGCGACTATCATGTGCGCCTTCAACGACCTGAACGGTGTGCCCGCGTCGGCGAACCGCCATCTCAACGTGGACATCCTGCGCGACGAATGGGGCTACAACGGCATGCTCGTGAGCGACTGGGCATCGTCGGCGAACATGATTGCCCACGGCAACTGCGAGAACCTGCGCGAGGCGACTGTGCTCAGCATGAACGCACAGATGGAGATGGACATGGAGGGGCACGGCTATCCGTGGCACCTGAAGAGCCTTGTGGAAGAGGGTAGGGTGAGCGTGAAGCAGATAGACGCTTGCGTGCGCGACATCCTGCGCCTGAAGTTTCGCTTGGGCTTGTTTGACAACCCCTACTGCGCGGTGGATGACCCGCAGTACTACGCCCCCGAAGCCTTGGCGGCTGCGCAACAAGCCGCCGAGGAGTCTGCCGTGCTGTTGAAGAACAACGGGGTACTGCCGCTGAAAGACCGTTGCCGCTGTCAGACCGCTATGCTGAAAGACCGCTGCCGCTGTCAGACCGCTACCGCTGACAGACCGCTGGCGCTGACAGACCGCGTTGCGCGCTGTCAGACAGATAGTGAATCAGTCGGACAGCGAAGCGGTCGGACATCGGACAGTGAAACGGTCGGACAGCGCACAGCGCAGTCTCTCTCCCTTTTCGTCTGCGGACCGCTGGCGGATAGCCAACATGACCAAAATGGTACATGGTGCTTCGACAAGGTGGACTCGATGACCGTTACCCCGCTGATGGCGTTCCGCGAGAAAGCCGCCCGAGGGGAAGTGCGTCTGATGACCCCTGATACAAAGACCAAGCCGTGGTCGCGGCAAGAGATGAGCGAGGCGGAGATAAGTCGCCTTTGCCGCCAAGCCAAGCAAGCCGATGTTATCCTTTATTTCGGCGGGGAGGAGAGTATCCTGTCGGGCGAGGCACGCTGTCGTGCGCACCTCGACTTGCCCGGAAATCAGACCGAGCAACTACGTGCGCTCAAGGCAACGGGTAAGCCCGTGGTGCTGATTATCATGGCGGGTCGTCCGCTCTGTATCGGGCAGGAGCTGGAGATAGCCGACGCCGTGCTGTATAGTTTCCACGGCGGCACTATGGCAGGGCCGGCGTTGGCACGCGGGCTGATGGGCGAGGCGGCTCCCTCGGGACGGTTGCCTATTACCTTCCCGCAGGCGGAAGGGCAGATACCTATCTACTACAACAAGAAGAATACGGGCCGCCCCACTGACCATCCTGTGCTCATTGACCAAATACCCGTGGGTGCACCGCAGTTCTCGCTCGGCGAGTCGTCCTACTGGCTGGAATACGGCGACAAGCCGCTCCTGCCCTTCGGCTACGGACTGACCTACACCACCTTTGCGTATGGCGCGCCCGTCCTCTCCGATACGCTTATGACCGACGAAATGACCGTGTCGTGCGTTATCCGCAACACGGGCGAGCGGGAAGGCGTGGCGGTGCCGCAGCTGTATGTGCGCGACCTCGTGGGCAGCATTACCCGCCCCGTGCGCGAACTCAAAGGCTTCCAACGCGTCAGCATACCCGCAGGGGATAGCACTACCGTTGTTTTCACCCTTACGCGCGACGACTTGGCATACTGGCACTATGCGAAGGGTATCACCCTCGGCGCGGATGGCGGCTACGAACGCTCTGCCGAGCCCGGGCGCTTCCAAGTGTGGATAGCACTGAACGCCGCCGAAGGCAGCCCCGCCGAGTTTCGATTGAGATAGCAGAGTAACTCGGAGTTATCAGAATACTCTGAATAATCTGAGTTACTCTGAGTAACTCAGATTATAAAACACCCACTAACCAACTTATTATCAACTAATATTATGAAGCGTCTTTATTTATTGGGTTTGCTTATCTGTTGTGCGGTTATGACATTGCACGCTGCTACCTATTGTGCAGAAACGATAACCAGTACGAATGGTAAACATACTGCAAAAATCACTTGTTCGTCTTTGGGTGACAATCAGTATCAATTTATCTTTGTTTCCACGGATGCTTTCTCATCTTACAATGTAGGAGGTTCCAATTTTTATATGAATGTGAATGGTGTTGGTGGTTACCATGTGTCGGAGCACCTGACGCAAACGGGCAATACCCTTACGGCGACCATAGAGTCGAATGTAGTGCCTACTATATATGTCGGCGTTTTTTACTTAAATTACTCCGATGGCGAAGCGCAATTCAATATCCCCACAGATGCAGATTTCTCGCAAACCTGCGGCACTTTGGAAGGTGGGGGGACGGAACCATCTTTTGACCCGAACGCGAATCTGGCACTGGGGAAACCGGTAGTGGTAGGATTTGGAGCAGACGCATCTAATATTACGGATGGCAATCTCGCTACTCGTTGGAGCGGAAATGGTGCTCCGAAAGACTACTCTCAAGACTGGGTGTATATTGATTTAGGGGATACTTATCGACTCAACGAAGTGGATATATTTTTTGAAGATGCATACTCGAAGCATTTTGTGATACAAGGTGCAAATGAGTTGCCTGCGGATGTGAGCAACGATTTGTTTTGGAAACCGCTTTATTCATTCTCCGGTGAGCCTCTGCACGAGGGAACGGAAGCAGGGAAGAATGCCTATATGGTGTCGGGTATAGCACGCTACGTGCGTATTCGTTCTTATGCCAACTCGTTAGAAAACAATTATGGTATGAGTATTTGGGAAGTACGGGTATATGGTACGGAAAAGGCTACGGTCGGCAAATCGGAACCGCAGATAACAACTGCTGAGGTGGTGTCATTTAATGCGAAGGATAACTCGCTGACGCTTCGTCTTATTGCTTCCTCCACGATAGACGGAAAAACGGTTTATACCCATGATTTTCGTATAGAGGACTCTGACCATGGTTTTGCTCAACGTCTTATCACCGATGATAATAATTTGCTGACACTTCGAGGGTTAAAGGCATGTGAGGCGTATCAGTTCTCCATTGTTGCTATTGATGAGTTGTATAATTCGTCAGTGGCATCCTCGCTTTCTTATGCTTTGGAATCAGCCAATTGGGTATATGGAAAGACTTGTAAAGCCAATTATTCGCAAGGTGATTATAAGCCTGAGCTTGCAGTAGATGGTGATCTGAATACGCGATGGAGCGGGTATCGTGAAGGAGGAAGCGATGCGTGTTGGTGGCAAGTGGATATGGGAGAAATACACGATGTGAAAGATATACGTATCTTGTTTGAAAACAATTGGATTGACGATTATACCATATCTGTTTCAAATGATGATAATAACTGGTCTCCGATAGTGATATGCAACGAATCTCCGATAACCGATGATTTTGTGCGACATTCAGTATCTGCTATTGCGCGGTATGTACGAATTGAGGTGTTTGGCGGTCGCCGCAATCTCAGTTTTTATGATTTTTCCGTTTCCGGCTCATGTGTGATTGATGATAAGCCGCGTATGGTACTTGCACAGGTGGTGGAAGGCTCTATTACACTAACTTCTGCGCAGATACAGGTGAGTGCCGTGGATGCGCAGACTGCATTCAAAGATATGAAATACCATATTGTTGTTACCAAGGGAAGCGATGTCAGCACTATGGAGAATGTATCTGCGCCGGATGGACGAATCAACATAGATGGTTTGGACGAACTGACCGAATATACGTTGCAAATATGGGCGATTGACGAAGATAAAAAATGGTCAGACAACTCACTGCTACTCACTTTTAGTACAGAGGGGAAGTTGGTTGACCTCTACTTGAGTGGCACAATGAATGGCTGGGACGCTGCGGATTCCAACTACCGTTTTCGCAAAACGAAAGTCAGTGGAGTTTATGCGTTGACTACCCGCTTGGCTGCCGGTTCGTGTATTTACAAATTGACGAATGGTAGTTTTGGCGATGGTAATTGTACGAAAGACGACCACCATCTGGTGCTTTCTGAACCGACCGATGTTACGTTCTATGCGCGTAGCGTAACGAATTTTGCATCTTCGGCAGATAGTATCTTTCTTATCGGTACTGCCCTCAAAGACCAAGAGTGGACAGTTCCCACGCATGCGCAGTATTGTGCATGGAATGGTACGCAGGCGGTGTGGTCGGGTGAGGTGAATCCCTCGGGTGAGTATAAAATCATCAAGATTGCCTATTTCACCGATGAGACACCATTTGCTTATTGGAATGATTTGTGGGAAGAAAATCAGACTCTCAGCGGTATTAGTACTACGCAAGCCGTATTTACATTTGACCTGCCGACTTTGACATGGTCTTGGCGCGAACTACATGACGGGCAGTGCGACTTCATGGGCGGTAGTGGCGATGGACAGATAGGGAACGGCAGCCAGCAGTTTACTACAGGGTATAATCTTACTCTATGGTTGAATGCTACCCGTGATGCCGTTGTACTCACGGCGGAGTTTTTAGATACAGACAAAACGGCGACCATTGCCTACATGCAAAACTATCCTCAACGTAATGAAGCCATAGAAATCAATGAGGTACAGTTAGATAGGGTGGCGGATACGCAGATATTCCAAAAAGAGATTCCCCTCACCTCCTTCACTAATAGAGCAGATGGAGTGATACGATTTGGTGTGAAATTCGCCTTCGACGGCGGATTGCGGGTTACAACACCTGAGTTTTTCTATTTAGATGGTTCCGGCTGTGCGGAGCGTATTTTTACCATTTACCATCATGATGATATGCCGGCAAAACCTGAAGACGGGGCTGTAACGACCTTTGCCGGCGGTCGTATTCTTCAGCCGATAAAGTATAAGCGAAAGTTCAAGCCCGGAGTGTGGGAAACGCTATGTGTTCCATTTGAGGTGGATAGCATCACCGTAACGGATAACGAAGGAACCTATCATTTGTATGCACAGTACGACCAAGATAATGATCCCAACACGTCCTCCGTTTCCGGTCATTTTTGGTTGCGTGAGTTTCGGAATAGTTCGGTTTGTGCAGAAGATTTTCAGGAGAACTGGTATGATATTCAAGCCGCCAATGAACAAGCCGCTCTGCCGAAGAAGAATCAACCATATATTATGCGTGTGCCGGAGGGAGACTATTATGCGGATAAGTACATCACTTTCCATGGTAAGGGTTATCAAACTATTGATGCCAACTATTCAGCACCGGTATTGCCTGCGGAAGGTCAATTCTCCTATTCCGGAAACAACACAATGCGTCCATGGCATTTGCTGTCGGCATACGTACTGGATGCAAAAGGCGAGTATTTCAGCTCTGACCAGCCAGTAACGCTCCAACCATTTGAGTGTGCGGTGAATGCAACGCAGCAAACAATACAACGAATGCCAAGACTATCCATTTCGCCGAGGCAGGTGGCAACAGCTCAGCAGCTGCCGGTAACAGAAAATGTCAGTGGCAATATTTATACTATGATGGGCGTTTTAGTTGGACATTTCCAATCAATAGACCAACAAGAGGATATTCTTAGAAACTTGCCGAACGGATTGTATATCTTGCAAAGCGGAATGGAAACGACCAAGATATTCATTCGATAATACCATAAGAACCTTTTTAATATATAAGAAACCATGTGGAGAAATGTGCTGATGCTGTTTTTATTCACCTTTTGCTTAGCACCAAGAATGCTGGCGTCGTTTGATATGGAATCATGCAGCGGAGGTATTCTATCGATCGGTAGTCAGCCGATCCGTGTGGTCGATCCGTGGTCGGGATATCCGAAGTATGTGGAGGCAAGTAGTGGAGATATCAATCCTTTTGGAGCATCGGACAGGACGGGTGTGTCTTGTTCGCCATTGACTATTATGCTGTCGGAGTTAGCAAAACCGGATGAATATATAGAGGCACTTCCTTTCGCCGGAGGAAGTCTGTCGCTCGTTGTTCGCACCACAAACAAACAAGCATCGAGCGGATTCCGACAAACAATCCAGAAAGCACCCCCTACGACAGGTGGAAGTGATGATCCAACAAACCCCGATATAAAAGTGGAAACACCTATCTCGGATGCGAATATCTTTCTTTTGCTGCTATTGCTTTTGTGGACATTCTGCAAATATAGAAACAACAGAGCGAAACAATGTTCCAAGTAAACAAATATTAACTAAAATCTATAACTATTATGAAGCACTTATTCTTCAGAGGGTGTTTGGTAGCCGTTGCGCTGCTGACCACCAGTGCGGTTGGGGCAACCGTGTATTGCCACGACCAACTTGTTTCGAACAATGGTAAAGATACCATCACGCTTACCTGCGAGAAAATCTCCGACGGTAACTATGAGATGACTATCGAAGGCGAGAACCTGAAAGGTTTTGGTGGCACCTTCTACAACCCGGGCGCTGTTGACCTCCGCACGAAAATTACTTTGCAAAACGACACGCAGATTGTCTGCAACATCGATGCAGCGTCTGATCCTGTTTTCTACACGCCCTTGTATGTGCTGATGCC
>CAMFEN010000063.1 GCA_945949375.1 uncultured Bacteroidales bacterium
CTCGAAAATGGCACGCATCGAGCGCCCAATCTCAAAGTTGCCGAGGCTGCCAAAGCCGTCGAAAACTCGCAGCGCGATGTCAATATCTCGTTTATGAACGAATTGGCGCTGATTTGCGACCGTGTTGGCATCGACACGAATGATGTCATCGAAGCCGCCGGCACAAAATGGAATTTTCTGAAATATCGTCCCGGCTTGGTTGGTGGGCATTGCATCAGTGTCGATCCGTACTATTTGGCGCATAAAGCCAAGGCTTTGGGTTACAATCCGGAAGTCATCCTGTCGGGACGACGTGTAAATAACAGCATTGCCAAATTCATAGCCGACAAAACCTTGAAACTGATGATTCAAAAAGATCATAAAATCAAGAATGCCAATGTGTTGATGTTGGGCGTTACATTCAAAGAAAATTGTCCGGATTGCCGAAATACCAAAGTGGTGGATATAGCTACCGAATTGGAAGAATTTGGGTGTCAAGTCGATATTTACGACCCGTGGGCCGATGCCGCACTTGTGCAACGCGAATACGGCAAGGCCGTGATAGCCGCCGTCGATCCCGACAAACATTACGAAGCCGTGATTGCCTGTGTGGCGCACGAACAATTCCGTACATTCGATTTTGCCAAATACAAAGCCCAAAATGCGGTGATTTTCGATGTGAAAAACTTTATTGATCGCTCCTTGGTCGATGCCCGTTTGTAAACAATAGTAGTTCGTGAATCTGATTGATAAAATACTCTCCCGCATGCACCTTAGCGAGACCAAGCAGAAGGTCGTTCGCAATCTCTTCTGGGCGGTTACGGGTAAGGTCGTTACTTTGCTGGGTAGCTTGTTGGTGGGTATCTTTGTAGCGCGCTACCTCGGTCCCGAGCAGTATGGACTGATGAACTATGTCGTCAGTTTCGTAGCCCTTTTCCAGGTCTTTGCCTCTTTTGGATTGGATAACATCGAGATACGCGAGGAGTCCAAGTGCAAAGGTACGGGCGAGAAGGGTAGAGTACCCGGCGTAGAGGCGAATACCATCCTCGGTACGGCGTTCGGATTGCGGCTTATCTTTGCGGCTATCACCATGCTGCTCGTTATCCTCACAGCATGGATCTTCGAGGCAGACACCTTCACCAAGTGGATGATTACGCTCTATTCGCTGAGCATGATCATGAATACTTTCGGGGTCATCCGCAACTATTTCACCTCTATTGTTTGGAACGAGTATATCGTCAAAACCGAGATTAGCCGTACCATCATCGGGGCGTTGATAAAGGTTCTTTTATTGCTCCTCCACGCGCCTTTGGCATGGTTCATCGCAGCCACACTCTTCGATACCATTCTCATTGCCGGTGGCTACCTCCTCTCCTATCGCAAACAAATCGCCTCTCCCCGTCTCTGGACTTTCGACCTCCCCACCGCCAAATACCTCATCAAGGAATCCTTTCCCCTCCTCCTCTCCGGTGCGGCTGTGGTGGTATATCAAAAGATAGACCAAGTGATGATTGGTAACATGATAGACAAAGCTAATGTTGGATATTTTTCCGTAGCGAGTGCTTTTGTACATGTATTAATGTTTGTACCAATTACGATTACTGATACATACATGCCGATTATTGCTAAAGCATGGAATACCGATAAAGAAATGTACAAGACACAAAACCAAAAGTTTATGAACTTTACAGTATGGTGCACCATGCTTTGTGCTGTATTGGTCAGTTTGTTGTCGTATCCACTAATTCGTTACACTTATGGTGAACAATTTCTTGCGGCAGTGCCTATATTACAAGTATTGGCTTTCAAGGTTGTAAGTGTGGCATTTAGTTCTGTAGCAGGAAAGATGATTGTAGTTGAAGGGCTTCAAAAGTGGACTATAATCAGAGATTTAGTGGGATGTGTAGTGTGTGTGGTACTGAATTTTTTATTGTTGCCTCGCTTTGGCGTAGTTGCTGCCGCGTGGATTGCTATAGCAAGTAACCTTGCAGCAGGTTATTTCTCGTCTTTATTTATCCCCCCATATCGACATACTATGGTGTGCCAAACGAAATGCTTACTTATAGGGTGGAAGGACTTGTTTGATGTATACATAAAGAAAAATAGTCTATGATTTTTATCCCTTTTCTATATTTTACCTGCCTTACAATTTTTTTGTGGCGTAAATTAAAGTGTGTAAATGTAGCAATGTTTTTGTCCGCGGAGTATGCATTGACAGGGCTATGTGCTATTGTTTGCGTCTCAATGAATTGGTTAGATGGCGGTGGTATACGTTATACATCTCAAGATTTGGAGTTAAATGTTCTTCCAACATTTATTTATTGTTTGCTTCACACAATTTTAATCCTTCCTTTTGCGTTATTTAATCCGCGAAAAGTAAATGAGATAAGTATTAAGCACGAAAAGTTATTTGACTATTTTGCATTTTTCTTGTTAGCAGTGTCGCTGCTGAACTTGTATTTGGTTCTTGATAATATCATTCAAGTGATTTCAGGAGGAGATTTTGCAACTCTCAGAAGTGAACATTATGCCGGAGATGAAACTTTGGCACAAAAGAAAGCGAAAGGATTACCAAGTGTATTAGGCTATTTTTATTATTTCAATCGTACAACTGTTTTGGCATTGCCTTGTTTCTTCTATAGTCTATGTTGTTTGCAAAAAAGCAAATTTTTTAATGTAGCTCTATTATTTTCTAGTTTAAGTGTTCCATTGTCAGGAATTGTCGCAGCGGATAGAACAGAAATGATTTTTTATTTACAATCATTTTGTCTTTGTTTATGCATCTTTCACCCTTTCATTAAACAGTATCAAAAAAGATATCTGCGTATAATATTGATTCCTCTCGGAACTATTATGATTTTGTATATTGGTGCTGTTACAATTTCTCGTTTTGTCGATAGAGATCAAGGCGCACAAGGAGGTGCTTTCCAATATGCAGGACAAGGATATCTAAATTTCTGCTACTTTTTTGACCACTGTAATGATAAGCATATTCATACGGAAAGAATGCTCCCTTTATATAATAAGATAATTCAAGATGAGATAGATTATGTAGAACTAAGAAACGAGATTAGTAGGGAACAAGGTTTTTTTATCAGCATTTTTGCTACATATTTGGGTGACTTTTTGTGTGATACGGGTATTACAGGTATGGTAATATGGGTGGTTCTCTTCCTTTTATTAGAGTTGCTGACTCTTCCTAAGGCATTAAATGACATAACATTTGGGCAAGTGTTTTGGTATTATATGCTTGCAACGATTCCTATGTTTGGAATATTTTATTATCCATATTTTACATGGTTACAGGTCGTTTGTATTATTATTTGCGCTGTGATGTCTATTTTATTTCATTACAATTTTGTATATAAATCAAAATCATGACCATTTTTACCATCATTGTTACTTATAACGGATGTAAGTGGGCGGATTTCTGTTTGGGAAGTTTGCGTAAATCTACTATCAAGACCATCCCCTTAGTGATAGACAATTGTTCTATGGATGGTACATTAGACTATATACGCGAATACTATCCTGAGGCTGTTTTGTTCCCTCAAGAAAAAAATCTTGGCTTTGGACAAGCAAACAATGTGGGTATTCGTTACGCATTGGATCACGGAGCCGACTATTGCTTGTTACTAAACCAAGATGCCGCTATCTCTGTTGATGCCATCGAACTTATGCTTGCGCAAAGCGATGGAGAGTCTTTGGTATCACCTATTCATATGAATGGAGATGGTACACGGCTGGATAATAATTTTAGAGATGCTACACTTTCTCGTTGCAAACCATTGCTGAATGATGCATTTGCAGGAACTTGGAAACCGGTATATGAATGTGGAGAGGTATGTGCAGCATGCTGGTTATTACCAAGAAAAGTCATTGAAAAAATAGGTGGTTTCAATCCTTTGTTCTTCCATTATTCCGAAGATAATAACTATTATCAACGACTCGTTTACCATCATATAAAGGTTTTGTTAGTGCCTCAGGCGCGTATGTGTCACGATCGTATGGAGCGTGGAAATATACAAGTATGGAATCAACAATGGTTGCATAACATGCTTATGTTGACTTTTACTGACATTAACTCAACAGCGGGACAATGGGGTAATAAACTACTATCTATTTTATGGACATGCTATGTTCTGCGTTTAAAGAATGGACAATATAAAATAGGCTCTTTTTTTATTGCTATATGTAACTTGCTAGGCAAGTTGAATAAAATCAAGAATAGTAGAATAAACGAGAAACAAATTAAATCCAATTGGATATAAATCTAATAACGATGAAAGTATTATATGTGGT
This sequence comes from uncultured Bacteroidales bacterium, assembly GCA_945949375.1. Lineage (GTDB taxonomy): Bacteria > Bacteroidota > Bacteroidia > Bacteroidales > Paludibacteraceae > Colicola. The sequence continues at coordinate 4,282 of CAMFEN010000063.1, forward strand.
GTCTGCAACGCAAGTGACGGGTGGGGGATCCAAGTCATTTCTTAATCTATTGCATGGGGTGATACATCATGGAGTTGAACCTTTGGTGGTTTGTCCTGATCAGGGAAAAATGTATCAAGACTTACAAAAAGAAGGAATAAAAGTTGCAAATTGTTTTTATCGTTTTAACACATATCCTCCTTTTGATAATAAAGTCAAAAATATCCTCCTATTTATCCCACGCTTATTCGGACGGATAATGGCAAATACTATTGGTACCTTCCAATTATGCCGAATCTGTAATACTTTTAGACCGGATATTATTCATACAAATGTTTCGGTGACCGGAATAGGCTATTTTGCATCAAGGTTGTTACATATCCCCCACATATGGCATATTAGAGAGTATGGGGATGCAGACTTTGATTTGCACTATATTCCAACAAGATATTGGCAACAACTCCGTTATACAAAAGCACGTTCCTATACAATTTGCATAACAAAGGATATACAAAAGTATAATAATTTAACAAAAAACGCAACATCAAGGGTCATCTATAATGGTATCTTTCCGTATGCCGATGCGTCCTATTGTCCTTCTAAGAAACCATATATACTTTTCGCGGGAAGGATACAGCCTGCAAAAGGAGTACTTGAATTAATATCTGCATATATTGCGTATAGTAAACTTTGTCAGAATCCTTTACCTTTGCATATTGCAGGATCAGGACATGATATAGAATATACAAGAAAATGTACAAAGATGGTGAAAGATGCCTGCTTGCAGAAACAAGTTATTTTTTTGGAGGAAATTGAGGATATAAATACTCTTTATCAAGAAGCCAGTGCGGTAATAGTACCTTCTTTGCGCGAAGGGTTCGGACGTGTCGCCGCTGAAGCCATGTACCAAGGTGCCTTAGTAGTGGGAAATAACACAGGCGGTACGAAAGAACAGTTGGATAATGGCAAGATGTTGTTAGGTGAGGAGATAGGATTACCCTACGTAACGCAAGAGCAATTGGTGCAACACCTATTGAATATCACCCATACTATACACACAGACACTTTTATTGCTACATACGAACCAATGATATTAAAGGGGCAAAAGACTGTTCGTGAATTGTATTCCAACGAACAATATGTAGAGAATATCGTGCATTTCTATGAGGAAATTATTAATAATCAACTCGATATAAAAAACTGAGACCATGACCATAGCAGTAGCAGGAACTGGATATGTAGGGCTGAGCATTGCTACTCTGTTAGCACAGCACCATCATGTACTGGCAGTGGATATCATCCCCGAGAAAGTGGAGATGATTAACCGCCATGTATCACCTATCCAAGACGAGTATATCGAGAAATACCTCCGAGAACATCCCTTAGACCTCACCGCTATGCTTGATGGTGCAGAGGCGTATCGGCAGGCAGACTTCGTGGTTATTGCTGCGCCCACCAATTATGACCCGGTCAAGAACTATTTCGACACATCCTATGTGGAGGAAGTGATAGACCTCGTGCTGAACGTCAACCCCGATGCGGTGATAGTCATCAAGTCCACCATCCCCGTAGGTTACACCCGCTCGCTCTATGTGAAGTACGCCCCGCGTTTCCAGAGCGAACCGGCGTTGCAGGGGAAGCATTTCAACCTCCTCTTCTCGCCCGAGTTCCTGCGCGAGAGCAAAGCGCTCTACGACAACCTTTATCCAAGCCGTATCATTGTAGGTTATCCGAAATATATACTAGATGGGATGAACTCCTTCGATGAGGAGAGCCGTGCGATAGCGGCCATCGGTAACCCACAGGCAGAGAATCATGCCCGTCAATTCGCTGCCATGCTGCAAGAAGGTGCTATCAAGCAAGACATTTCCACGCTTTTTATGGGCATGAAAGAGGCGGAAGCCGTCAAGCTATTCGCAAACACCTACCTCGCCTTACGCGTCAGTTATTTCAACGAGTTGGACACCTATGCCGAGGTGAAAGGACTGGACGCACAGGCTATCATTGAGGGAATTGGGCTTGACCTGCGTATCGGCACCCATTACAACAACCCCTCCTTCGGCTACGGCGGCTACTGCCTGCCCAAGGACACCAAGCAGCTGCTGG
>CAMFEN010000064.1 GCA_945949375.1 uncultured Bacteroidales bacterium
GTTAGAGGGCTCGAAGCAGGGAATCATGGCGAACTTCGCATAGAAGCGCGAGTCCTGCTCGTTCTGCGAAGAGTGCATGCTCGGGTCGTCGGCTGCCAGCACCACCAGTCCGCCGTTCACGCCCGTGATAGCCGCGTTCATAAAGGCGTCAGCGCACACGTTCATGCCCACATGCTTCATGCAGACCAGTGCGCGTTTGCCCATGTACGACATGCCGAGCGCGCCTTCCATGGCGGTCTTCTCGTTGGTCGCCCAGCGGCAGAAGATGGGCTCCGTCGTCGTGCGTTTGGCTTCATGGAGTTGGATGTACTCGGTTACCTCCGTCGAGGGAGTGCCGGGGTAGGCATACACGCCGCTCAGTCCCGCATCAATAGCGCCCTGAGCAATCGCCTCATCGCCTAAAAGTAAGTGTTTCATGGTAGATTAAAGATTATAGATTAAGGATTTAAGACAAGTTCGCGGACAGTTCGTGCCATAGCCTTTCGTCGGGGACGGGGGCGGTGATGGTTATCGGCTGCTTGCTGACGGGGTGTATGAAGGCTACTTGTCGCGCGTGTAGCGAGATGCCGCCATCGGGGTTGCTCCGCTTGGCGCCGTACTTCAAGTCGCCTTTGATAGGGCAGCCGATAGCCGCCAGTTGGCAGCGTATCTGGTGGTGGCGCCCGGTCTCCAACTGCACCTCTACGAGTGTATAGCGTTCCCCTTTCGCCAGCGTGCGATAGCTCAGCCGCGCCTCTTTGGCATCGCAAGTACCAGCCTTCGCCACGAACGACTTGTTTAGCTTCTCATTCCGCACCAGCCAATGCACCAACTGCCCCTCTGCGGGCACGGGGGCGTGCTCCACGATTGCCCAGTAGGTCTTTTGTATCTGCTCGTGGCTGCGAAACATCTCGTTCAGCCGCGTCAGCGCCTTGCTCGTGCGGGCAAAAAGCACCACGCCGCTGGTGGGACGGTCGAGACGATGGGTTACGCCGAGGAAAACCTCGCCGGGCTTGTGGTATTTCTCTTTGATATACGCCTTCACAACCTCGCTCAGCGGGGTGTCGCCCGTCTTGTCGCCCTGCACTATCTCGCGGCAGGTCTTGTTGACGGCAATGATGTGATTATCTTCGTATAGTACGGTCATAAGTAAACAAGTAGCATTTCTCTTCTCTTTCACTATTGAAAATCCGACGGCAAAGATACGAAAACTTTTTTGCATACGCAAGTTATTTGCTAAAAAAACTACTTACAATATCTGCCCTCTTGTAAGACAGCAATCAATTACGGTAAAAAGACGGCAAAAGGACGGCAAAAAGACGGTAAAAAGACGAGTGAAAAAACGAAGAAAACAATTACTAAAAGAAAGTAGCGAATAACTTGTACATTTCAAAAAAAAGTAGTATCTTTGCACACGTTTTTATTCTTAACAATCCAAATGATGCAACTACTAACGGACGAACAAATAGAGGCTCGTGCAGCGCGAGCGATGGACCTGTTTCGGCAAGGATTCAACTGCTCTCAGTCGGTGTTTGCCTCGGTGGCAGACCTATACGGTATTGCAGACGAGGCGTTAGCCTTGCGGCTGAGTGCCTCTTTCGGCGGCGGTATCGGGCGTATGCGCCAGACCTGCGGCGCCGCCTGCGGCATGTTCCTGTTGGCAGGCTTGGAGAACGGTAGTGCCACAGCCGGCGATGCCGAGGGGAAGAAACAGAACTATGCGCTTGTGCAGCAGTTGGCAAACCAATTCAAGGCAGAGCACGGCAGCCTTATCTGCTCGGAGTTGCTTGGGCTTGCTACGCGTCAGCAGCCGGCTTCTGACCCTACGCCTGCCCCGCGCACGGAGGAATACTACAAGAAACGTCCCTGCGTAGAGATGGTGGGGAATGCCGTAAGAATCTACTTAGAAACGCTCAACCAAGAATAGCAACTGACCAATATGCAATTCAAGGAGGTGCGGTCTCCAGGCCGCACCTTGCATAACAGACAATGACCAACGATGGAAGAGAAACTTTGGAATAGCAATTATATTAAGGTGTGGACGGGCAATTTCCTGATGTACTTTGCCTTTATGCTGCTCACTCCCCTCTTGCCGCTCTACCTGAGCGATACCTATGCGGCGGATAAGCAGATGATAGGCATTGTCCTCTCCGGCTATGCCTTGGCGGCGCTGCTGATACGCCCTTTTAGCGGTTTCTTTGTAGATAGTTTTCCCCGCAAGATGATGCTGCTGATTTTCTACCTCTTCACGGCGGCGTTCTTCGGCGGTTACCTGCTTGCAGGCAGCCTCACGATGTTTGCTGCATTTCGTATGCTGCATGGTGCGCCGTTTGGTGCTACGGGCGTGTCGCTTTCTACGGTAGCGATGGACGTGCTGCCTTCTTCTCGCAGAGCCGAAGGGGTGGGGTATTTCGGGCTGAGCAACAATATCGCCACCGCCATCAGCCCGGGCGTTGCGATGTTTCTCTTTGCACGCTATCAGAGTTACGAGATGTTGTTTTGGCTGGCGTTCGCCGTGTCGGTGTTGGGGGTTATCGTGGTGAGCACTATCCGCGTGAAAGACCGCACGCTGGTGTTGGATAAGCAACCTCTGTCGCTCGACCGATTCATCATGCTCAAAGGGCTTGTCCCCATGCTGACTGTCTTCACCGTGGGCTTTGCGTACAGCGTGGTTACCACCTACGTGGCTATCTACGGGCGCGACGAGTTGGGTATCACCACAGGCACAGGCTTCTTCTTCACCCTCTTTGCTATCGGCTTGATTGTCTCGCGCCTCACGGGTAGCCGCTCCTTGCGCAAGGGACTTATCGTGCGCAATGCCTCCTTAGGTATCTTGGTCTCCATCAGCGGCTTCATCCTCTTCGCCGCTGTGCACCATGCCGCCTGCTATTATATTGCACCGTTTATCATCGGCTTGGGCAACGGGCATCTGTGGCCCGCTTTCCAGATGATATTCATCAACATGGCGCCCCATAGCCAGCGCGGCACCGCTAACTCTACCATCCTCACCGGCTGGGATTTGGGCATGGGCGTGGGCATGCTGGCAGGCGGCGCCATCGCGGAGCATTTCGGCTACCATGCCGCCTTCTGGTCAGGCATCGCCGTCTATGCCCTCGGCGTAATCTTCTACTTCACAGTAGTAAGACCCTACTACCAACACAACAAACTGCATGACTAAACATATTCTAACAACCCATACCATGAACTTTTTAGCCATTATCGGTGGAGGCCCTGCGGGCTACACCGCCGCAGAAATCGCCTCCAAGGCAGGCAAAGACGTAGTCCTCTTCGAGCAAACCGCATTGGGCGGCACTTGCCTTAATGTCGGCTGTATCCCCACCAAGACCTTGCTCTATGGTGCCAAACAGTATTTTAACGCCAAAAACGCTGCGAAGTATGGTGTAACAACCTCGGATGTTTCATTCGATTACGCCAAGATGGCGCAACGCAAGACGAAAGTGGTGCGCAAGTTGGTTGCCGGTATCAAGCAACGCCTCAACAACGAGCATTGTACCGTGGTCAACGGCGCAGCGGAAGTGGTGTCGCGCACCGATGAGAAAGTGGTGATTCGCTGCAACGAGCAGGAGTTTGAGGCAGAGAACCTGCTTATCTGCACGGGCTCCGTCAATTTCGTGCCGCCGATCTCTGGTGTGAAAGACAACCCCGCCGTGTGGGATAGTACTGCTGCTTTGGCTGCCACGGCATTGCCCGAGTCTATCGTGATTGTAGGCGGCGGCGTGATAGGCATGGAGTTCGCCACTTTGTACCACGAGTTGGGCGTGCCCGTAACGGTGATTGAGGCGATGCCCGCTATCCTCCCGAATCTTGACCAAGAGGTAGTCGGTATCCTGCGCGAGAAATATCAAAAAGCAGGTATCAACATCCTGACGGAGACTAAGGTGCTCGCCCTGCAAGGCAACGAGGTGCAGACCACCAACGGCACGTTCTCTGCCGAACGAATCCTCATCAGCGTCGGACGGCGGGCGAACCTGCAAGGACTCGATGCGCTCTCCGACCTCGAACTCAACCGTGGGGCAATCGTGGTGGATGATTTCATGAAGACCAATCTGCCCAATGTGTATGCCGCCGGCGACGTAACAGGCAAAATCATGCTCGCCCATGTGGCAAGCCGCCAGGCAGAAGTGGCGGTCGGACGTATGCTCAAGCAGTTGCCGCTGCAGCGCATTGCCTACAACGCCATTCCCTCTGTGGTCTATACCAATCCCGAGATTGCCTGCGTGGGCATGAGCGAGCAGGAGGTGAGCCGGTTCTACCAAGATATGGAGGGTAAGTCCGCCGAGGAAGTGCGCGATAAATACGAGGTGCGCACGCTGCCGATGACCTACTCCGGACGCTTCGTAGCCGAGAACGAAGGCGAGACGGGGCTCTGCAAGATGCTGATTGACAAACGCCAACAGACCGTGTTGGGCGTGCACATGATAGGCAACCCCTGCTCCGAGTTCGTAGCCGCCGCGTCTTTTGCCGTTCGCATGGGCTACACCGTGTCGGAGTTCAAGCAAGTAGTCTTCCCGCACCCCACCGTCAGCGAGATACTCAAAGAGCTGCTCTAGTAAGCGTTCATAATCAAAGGATAACATCCTTTGCCATCAAATTAGCGTACAAAAGAGAGTGTGTCAAGCTATTTTGACACACCCTCTTTTGTATTTATAATATCGAGGGCAAGATGCCCGCGCATAAGGATTGGCGGTGCTGCTGTCAGGGACTCCACCTCCATAGCGTTATCAGAGTCGAAGGCAGCTTTAACTCCCCCGCCTCTCCTGAAAGGAGGGGAGGGGGTAGGGGCGGGAAGGTACACTCGGCATATAGCCGCATAGAGAGATGAAGGACAAAAGACGTATTATCCTCGTCTATATAGAAAGCCATGCTAATAGGACATAGAGCATATTGCAGAACCCCGTGGCGAGCAAACAGATATTGTATTGCTGTCCCCTCGCCCGAAGCACGCCTACCCATAGACCCAACAGCGGCAACAGAATCAGCATTGCCCAACTCAGCCCAAATGCGCAGTAGGCAAACACGGGTGTGAGCAGGATGAGCAACAACATCGCCCATTCGCCCGCTCGTTTGCCAAAACGCACCACGAAGGTGCGTTTACCTGCGCCGCGGTCGGTTGCTTCATCGCGCAGGTTGTTAATCATCAAGACGCACATCGAGATCAAGCCGCAGACACTCCCTGTGAAGAAGGCACGCCCGTAAAGCAACGCGCAACCTTGCAGATAGCATGTCCCCATGGTCGCTATCACGCCGTAATACAGATAGACAAAGATGTCGGCTATGCCTATATAACTCAGCGAGTGGTCGGTCGCCGTATAGAGCCACGCAAACAGCAAGGCACTCAGTCCGATGCCGAGAATAACCAATCCTCCTATATACACAAGCCATGCACCAGTGGTGAGCGCTACACAGAGAGTGGCAAGGATGGCAAACAGCATCTGCCGCGCTGAGACCTCGCCTTCTGCCAATGCACGCTTAAAGCCGGCTCTACCTGCTTGGTCGGCACCCTTCCGAAAATCGTAGTAATCGTTGATAAGATTGCTGAGCACTTGCAACGCCAAGGCGCACACTATCGTGATGATAGCCACGCTCCACACACAAGGAGTGGGGCTGACCAACAGTCCTATGCCGACAGGGCAGAGGGATGCAAACAACGTCTGAGGACGGATGACGCGAAGCCAAAGAAGAAAGCGTTTCATAGTTTAGTGGCACGATAAACGGTGGTAATTCCCCATGTGAGCGGCTCGAAGTGAATATCTGTGAAGCCTGCTGTGCGCAACTGCTGCACAAACGCTTCGCCATAGCAGAACTCTTTGACGGAACGATGGAGGTAGGTATAAGCGTCTTTGTCGCGGCTGATAAATCGCCCGATTAGGGGGAGAATACGCGTGAAATAGAGGTCGTATAGCCAACGGATGAGGGGGCGGGTGGGGTAGGAGAACTCCAAGATGACAAGCGACCCTCCGCTTTTTAGCACGCGGTACATCTCAGAAAGACCCGCGTGAAGATTGCTAAAATTGCGGCAACCGTATGCGCAAGTAACACCATCAAAACAATTGTCTGCAAAAGGCATCGCTTGGGCATCAGCCGTTAGGAATGTGGCGGAATAGCCATACCGTTGCAGTTTCTTCTTGCCGATAGCCATCATCTGCTCCGACAGGTCTATCCCCACCACCGTTTGTGCTTTATGCCGGCGAAACATCTCCAGCGTCAAATCCGCAGTGCCGATAGCCACATCCAGCACCTCCCTCAGTGCTGGCATGCCCGCGATGGCTTTCTTGCGCCAATAGCGG
>CAMFEN010000065.1 GCA_945949375.1 uncultured Bacteroidales bacterium
GCTGTTTATCAATACATTAATAGCAAGTGCTTATATCGAACTCACGTTAAATAACTCTAACTATGTAAAAGAAAATAACAATCGCAGGCCCATCTACTGAGTCTGCGATTGTTTTGTTATTTGCCTCTGCTTTTTAATCTTTCTTTCCTTGCAAGGTTCTCATCAATACCTCACTTGGGCGTTGAGGCATTTGATCTCCTCATCTTTTTGCGCAACTAAGTTCTTTAGTTCCGCTACCTCTGCGTAAGTAGTGAGGTGCTCATGCTTCTCCTCAGATACAAACATATTTCCTCTACCCAACATAACCCACTCAAGGCTCAGCTGTGGGTAGAGTTCTATTATTCCATTGATGGTTGATACCGCTACTCCTCGTTTGCCTGATAATTGTGCGCTAAAAGTTGCCAATTCCATGTTCAACTTTGTGCTTAATTCTTTGATGGTGATGTGCTGTGATTTGCGAAAATCAGTCAGTCTTTTTGCTATTTCTTCGGCTTTCATACTATAAAATTGGGCGTATAGGTCAAATTTTAATGGTTCTTTATACGGTCTTTAACGGAGAATAGCAAGAAATAATCCCCCAAATTAAAGCCCATAAAAAGGTTCATTAAAAATAAGATATAGCAGGCGGGGACGCCTGCGTACCCGGACGGCGGCGTACACCGGACAGACCCTCTCTCACTCCCCCTTGAAAAAAAGGGGGGGGAGAAAAACAGTCTTATTTGTACGAAAAATTGTTCTAATTATCCTATTTATTTTGCTATTCCATACAAAATGACTACTTTTGCAAAGAACTTTGAGGATGAAAGATAAAGGATGAAGGATGAAAGACTGATTACCTTCGTCTGTGAGTTTCAGAGTTGATGCTATTTAGTCTTTCATCCTGTGTCCTTAATCCTTAATCCAAAAAAATATGATTCGAGATTTCAGTTATCAGAATCCTACGCGGATTCATTTTGGCAAATCGGCGATGGAGAAGTTGCCGATGGAGTTGTCGCAGTACGGCGAGCGCGTGCTGCTGGTGTATGGCAAGTCGTCTATCAAGCGTATCCCCTGCGGCGCAGAGGGACAGAGCCTGTACGACCATGTGTTGCAGGTGCTTCGTGCAGCGGGCAAGCAGGTGGTGGAACTGGGTGGCGTGAGTGCCAACCCGCGCTACAGCGAGTTGTTGGAAGGTGCACGCTTGGCGCGTGAGAACCGTGTGGACTTGATTCTGGCGGTCGGCGGCGGCTCTGTGATAGACTGCGCGAAAGGTATCTCCTGCGCGGCGTACGCTGAGGGCGATGTGTGGGAGCGCTACTATGTGCGGCAGGAGAAGGTGAACAACCCGATTATCCCCGTAGGTAGTATCCTAACCATGGCAGGCACAGGCAGCGAGATGAACTCCGGCTCGGTCATCACCAATGAGGCGCAGCGGCTGAAGATTGGGCGCGTTTATCCGCTCGCGCAGGTAGCACCCCGCTTTTCCATCCTGAATCCCGAGTTCACCTACACCGTGCCGATATACCAGATGGTAAGCGGCATTGCGGACATCTTCTCGCACCTGATGGAGCAGTATTTCTCCGATGAGGACGACTGCACCACCGACTACCTGATAGAGGGCGTTATGCGCTCGCTCATCTCCGCCTCGCGCAAGGCGATACAGAACCCGCATGACTACGAAGCACGAAGCAACATCATGTGGTGCGCCACGGTGGCACTCAATAAGTTGCTTTCGCTCAGCAAGACAGAGGACTGGGAGGTGCATATGATTGAGCACCAGTTAGGCGCCTACACCGACTGCGCCCACGGCATCGGACTGGCGATTATCTCGCCCGCTTATTATCGGCATATCTACCGCTACGGTCTGCCGCGCTTTGTCCGCTTTGCTCAACAGGTGTGGGGTGTAGAAGAGAGCAAAGAGCAAGGAGCCAAGAACCAAGAGCAGATGGCGCTGGCAGGAATAGACTGTTTGGAGGCGTTCTTCCGCGAGTTGGGCATTCCCTCTACCCTACGCGAGGTAGGTGCCACAGAGGAGATGCTGCCGCAAATAGCACACTCTACCACCCTCGGCGGCGGCTACAAAACCCTCACCGCCGACGATGTAGAGACCATCCTCCGCGCTTGCTACTAACCTCCCATTGTCCGAACGTACAGGCGTCCCCGCCTGCTATATCTTCTTTTTTAATGAACCCTTAATGGGCTTTAATGGAGGCGAAGCAGGCGGGGACGCCTGCGTACCCGGACATTTTTTTTCGGGGAGTCACAAAAAGGGAGACTTTTATTTGCATATTTCAACAAAAAGTCGTAACTTTGTGCCCGAAATATACATGACATACTATGAAGACATTTTTGAAATGGTTTTGGGGATTGTTCGTTGCCGGTGTGGTGGTTGTGGTGGCGGTCTTTTGGATGATTACGAAAGGTTGGTTAGGCTACTTGCCACCTTTGGAGGAGTTGCAGAACCCGAAGAATAAGTATGCGAGCGAGGTGTTCTCTGCGGATATGCAGTCGCTGGGTCGGTACTACCGTCAGGCGAACCGCGTGGGTGTGCAGTATAGCGACCTTTCGCCGGAGTTGGTGGAGGCGCTGATAGCGACCGAGGACGCGCGATTCTACAACCATACGGGTGTGGACTTCAAGGCGTTCATGCGCGCGGTGCTGAAGTTGGGGCGCGCGGGTGGCGGCAGCACGCTGACGCAGCAGTTGGCAAAGCAGATATGGTCGCCGCGGGCAAATAACATCTTCGAGCGTGCTATGCAGAAGCCGATAGAATGGGTGATAGCAACGAAGTTGGAGCGGCTGTATTCGAAAGACGAAATACTGCTGATGTACCTGAATCAGTTCGATTTCTTGTACAACGCCGTGGGCATCAAGTCGGCGGCGCAGGTGTATTTCTCTACCACTCCGGCAGACTTGAAGGTGGAGGAGAGCGCGATGCTGGTGGGTATGTGTAAGAACCCGTCGCTGTACAACCCCATTCGTCGTCCTCAGAATGCGCTCGATCGGCGAAACACCGTGCTGAGCCAGATGGAGAAATACGGCTACTTGACCGAAGCAGAGCGCGACTCGCTGCAGGCGTTGCCCATCGAGTTGCACTACAGCAGCGTAGATCATAAGCAGGGCGCGGCGCCGTATTTCCGCGAGTACCTGCGTAATGTGCTGACGGCGAAGGAGCCGAAAGAGAGCCATTACTCGGAGTGGAACAAGCAGCAGTACAAGATAGACAAATACCAATGGGACAACAACCCGCTGTACGGCTTTTGCAACAAGAACACCAAGCCCGACGGGTCGCACTATGACCTTTATCAAGATGGCTTACGCATCTACACCACTATCGATTCGCGCATGCAGCGGTATGCCGAGGAGGTGGTGGACGAGCATATGCAGAGCCTGCAGAAGAGTTTCTTCCGCGAGTGCAAACGCAAACGTAATGCACCTTTCTCTATCTCTATCTCGCAAGAGGAGATAGACGGCATCATGACGCGCTCGATGCGGCAGACTGACCGCTACCGCGGCATGAAGAAAGCCGGCAAGACAGAGGAAGAGATACGCGCGGCATTCAACACGCCGGTGGAGATGCAGGTGTTCACGTACGAGGGTAACGGACTGATAGACACGGTGATGAGCCCGATGGATTCTATCCGCTGGCTGAAGACCTACCTGCGGTGCGGCTTCCTGTCGATGGACCCGCTGAACGGGCATGTGAAAGCCTACGTAGGAGGACCGGACTTCGCCCATTTCCAATACGACATGGCGACGATGGGCAGACGGCAGGTGGGTTCGACGGTGAAGCCCTACCTCTACACGCTGGCGATGGACGAGGGGATGTCGCCCTGCGACAAGGTGGTGAACGACTCCATCACGCTCTACGATGCCAACGGGCGTCCTTGGACACCGCGCGACACACATGCGAAGAACCAAGGAGACACAGTAACGCTGGCGTGGGGGCTGCGCTATTCATCGAACTGGATTACCGCCTACCTGATGTCGATGTTCACGCCCGAGCAGTTGGTGAGGATGATGCAGTCGTTTGGTATTCAAGGGCAGTTAGACCCCGTTATCAGCCTCTGCCTCGGTCCTTGCGAAGTGAGCGTGCAGGAGATGGTGGATGCCTACACCACCTTTGTGAACAAAGGTATCCGCACGGAGCCGCTCTATGTAACGCGCATAGAGGACAACAACGGCAATGTGTTGGCACGCTTCACCCCTAAGACGCATGAGATCATCAGTGAGACGACCTCGTATAAGATGATACAGATGCTGCAAGATGTGGTGGACAGAGGCACGGGTGTGCGCGTGCGCTACAAGTACGGTATCAAAGCTCCGATGGGCGGCAAGACGGGTACAACGAACAATAACTCCGACGGCTGGTTTATGGGCTTCACACCATCGTTGGTAAGCGGTGTCTGGGTAGGCGGCGAAGACCGTGCGATACACTTCGACAACCTCGCGGAGGGACAAGGCGCGTCGATGGCGCTGCCTATCTATGCTCTATACATGCAGCGCGTCTATCGCGACACGACGCTGGGCTACAGCGAGGAGGAGCAGTTTGATATCCCAGAATGGTACGAGCGGATAAAGTGCGAGTAAATATCTCCGCTAATTGCCGTTAATTATTCGTTCATTTTAGCCTCCATTAAAGGTCATTACTTCAGCAGGCGGGGACGCCTGCGTACCCGGACAATGCAGAAGAGATGGTACATATTGATTTTGGTGCTGTGCGGCTGGTGGCTGCCGATGAGGGCGCAACTGAATACCGACCGCATCACGGCAATAGGGCGCAATGCGCTCTATTTTGAGGACTATGTGCTGTCTATTCAGTACTTCAATCAAGTGATTAAGTTAAAGCCCTACCTCGCCGAGCCTTACCTCTACCGCGCTATTGCGAAAATCAACCTCGAAGATTATCAAGGTGCGTTGCGCGACTGTCAGTCGGCTATCGCTTGCAATCCGTTCATGCCCGGCGCGTACTACACGCGCGGGTTCGTCTATCGCCGTTTAGACGAGGCGGCGTTGGCAGAGCAGGACTTCAGCCAAGCCCTCGTATTCGCGCCCGAGAACAAGACCTACCTGCTGCTGCGGGCGGACGCGCGGGCGGCGCAAGAGCATTTCGACGAAGCGATGGCGGACATGGAGCAGTTGCTCAAGCGCGAGCCCGAGTCGGCTTCGCTGCTCTTCGAGAAAGGGGCAATATGTATGCAGATGAAGGACACCGCCTGCGCGTTGGCGGCGTTTGAACGCACCACGGAGTTGGACTCGCAGAACCCCGCCAACTGGTCGGCATTAGGCACGGTGAACCTCATGCTCGAGGACTATGATAAGGCACTGCTGCAACTGACGCAGGCGGTCAACCTCGGGTCGAAGTGGGCGGGGGACTATATCAACCGAGGCGTTATCTTCTATCATAACCACAACTACCGCGGTGCGCTGGCGGATTATGATAAGGCGATAGAGTTGGCGCCGCGCGATGCGCAGTGCTATTACAACCGCGGGGTACTTAGGCATGAGTTAGGCGACTACAACCGCGCATTAGACGACTACGACCGCGCCTTGGAACTGGCGCCGGAGAAGACCGAGATGCGCTACCAGCGCGGACTGGTGCAGATGGAGTTGCGGCAGTGGGAAGCCGCAAGGGCGGATTTCGACTCGCTCATCGCCCGCTATCCCGACTTCCTGCCCTCCTATTACCTCGCCGCGCAAGCCGCCACGGCGCTCAACCAGACCAAAGACGCGTACCGCTATCGGCAGACCGCCTACGAGCGAGAGCAAGAGGCTCAATCGAGACACTCTACGCTCAACACTCAACAATCCGCCCCCAACACCTCCGTGCAGATAGCGCAGGCACAGCCGCAGAAACGCGACCGCCGCAAGGAGTTCTCCGCGCAGACAGCGCAGACCAACCAAGAGCCTACTGAGGATGAGCAGAAATACCAATCGTCCACCCGCGGCGCGGTGCAGAAGAAATACGCCGATGTGGTGAACGAGCCGAATATCTCGCTGTCGTACTACACACAAGAGCAACCGCTGCGGCAGACCAACTACTACCACGCCGCTGTGTCGGAACTGAACCGCCGGCAATGGTTGCCCGCGCCCTTGCATTTCGTGGTACAAGAGCAGCCGCTGACTGCCGACCTCGTGAACCTGCATTTTCAACAGATAAGCCAACTGTCGGAGCAGTTAGACAAGACTTTGTCGCCCGCGTTGTTCTTCGCTCGCGCGATGGAGTTCGCGCTGGTGCAGGACTACTCGTCGGCTATTGATGAC
>CAMFEN010000066.1 GCA_945949375.1 uncultured Bacteroidales bacterium
CATGGGCGGCACCCGTGGCGAGCATGATGATGGAGCAATACCTGAACGGCAGCGTCTCACGCAAAGACCTGCGCAAACGCATCAGCACTGCGGTATTGACGACTCCTTGATAGAAAGAAGTTTCCCTACATGATAAAAGAACCGATGAGGTTCACCAAGAATGCTACCACCCATGCCAGTATGAGCGAGTGGAAGACGGTGAACCATGCCCAGCCTTTCCCTGCCTCGCGGCGCAGGGTCGCAATAGTAGCAATGCAGGGGAAGTAGAGCAAGGTGAAGAGCATGAAGCCGAAAGCGGTAACCGGCGTGAACGCTGCTGTGGCTATATCGCCACCGTAGAGTATCGCCATCGTAGAGACGATAGCCTCCTTGGCTGGCAGTCCCGTCAGCAGGCAGACCGACATCTTCCAATCGAAGCCCAGCGGGCTAAGCATAGGCGCTATCGCCTTGCCTATCATTGCTAAATAGGAGTTCTCCAAGTCGCTTACATCTTGCGTCGGGAAGTACTCCAATGCCCAGATGATAACGGACGCCCAAAGGATGACGGTGGAGATTTTCTGCAAGTAGTCTTTCACGCGCTCCCATATATGCGCGCTTGTGGCACGCCATGTAGGCATACGGAATGCCGGCAACTCGTTCACGCTATCGTCTGCCGGCTTGCGGAACCATTTCGTATGCTTCATAATCAGCGCAAAGAGGATGGACAGCCCGATACCAATCACATACATTGAGAGCATAACCAATGCTTTGTAGCGCACGAAGAAAGTGTCCACAAAGAGCATATATACCGGCAGTCGGGCAGAGCAGGACATAAAGGGTACCATGAGCATAGTCAGCGTGCGGTCTTTCGGGTCTTTGATGTCGCGTGCCGCCATGATAGCCGGCACGTTGCAGCCGAAGCCTACCAGCATAGGCATGAACGAACGTCCGTGCAAGCCTACGCGGTGCATGATGCCATCCATCAGGTATGCCATACGCGCCATGTAGCCGCTGTCTTCCATCAGCGAGATGAAGAAGAACATGATGATGATGTTCGGCAGAAAAGCGAGCACGGCACCCACACCTTGTATCACGCCATCAATAATCAGACTGCTCCACCATGCGGCAGGCATCAGCGTGCTGCACCACGCGCACAGTGCGTCTATCCCCATCTGTATCCACTCCTGCGGGTACGCGCCGAGGCTGAAAGTGCATTGGAAGACCATGAAGAGGATGAGTATCATCAGCGGGAAGCCTATCCACTTGTTGGTCAGTATCTTATCCACTCTCTCCAACGTAGTCTGCTCTTGGTCGTCCTCCGCGTGGCGCAAACATTGCGTCAGTATACCGTGCACATACGCCTCGTACGCATCTTCATCATTCAGGTCGCGCAGGTGGTAGATAGGGTGCGCGGTGGAGAGCGGTTTGTGCACCGTCTCTTCGAGCAAGTGGATGATGCTCTCCAAACCCAAGCCCGTCTCCACGGAGACCAACTCCAACGGCACACCAATCAGCGTGCGCATCTGCTGTATATCCAGCGAGTGGTCGGTCTGTTGCAAGAGGTCGTAGCGGTTGAATGCCATCACTATCTTCTCATGCTCATCGATGATATGCGGCGTAAGCATCAGGCTCTGCTCCAAGTGCATGCAGTCCACCACCTGCAAGATAACGGCAAAACTATGCGCGTGCAGGTCGTCAAGGTTGTGTATCTCCGTCAGTTGCAGCGGCATCCCCGCCGCATCTATCAGGGCTTGTAGCCGCTCCGTGAGTGCCGACTTGCCGCTCTGCGAACTTCCCACAACGGCTATGCGCGATATGTCTTTTTCCTGTTTCATGTCTTAGGTTGCTAATATGCCGCAAAATTACTGCTTTTTCGTGATATATGCAATACCCACATATAGGTATATGTGTTTTTTGTTTGTCTATACCAAGAAAAAGCAGTATCTTTGCAGACGGATTTCAACAGTGAGTTGCAAATAGTATTTGTTAGAAAAAATTATTTGGATAATTTTTGGTACTATTTGTTGAAATGATATGGTCGTTTTTGTTTCAAAAAGTTAGTAAAATATGATGCAGCTTGGACTAACACACCGCAGTAGCGCTATCGTCAGCGCGGAGACCACAGCCATCCATATCGGCTCGGGTGATATGGCAGTATGGGCAACGCCCGCTATGTTAGCACTGATGGAGAATGCCGCCATGCTTGCCGTGCGCGATGCCTTGGCAGAGGGGCAGACCACAGTAGGAGGGCATATTGAGAGCAGCCACCTGCGTCCCTCGCCGGTAGGGGCAAGCGTCTATGCCTTCGCCGAACTCACCGCCGTAGAGGGACGCAAACTGCATTTCCGCGTGGCAGCATATCAACAGACAGCCGAAGGCGATGTCCTATTAGGCGAAGGCACACACCTCCGCTTCATCGTGGAGAGGGAGAAGTTCCTACAAAAGACCATGTAACTCCCTACCCGACCCCACAAGCCGCTCATCTCGAGTCAAACACGGCAACGACACGGCAACGACACGGCAACGAGACGAAAGGAAAAGGAGGAAGAAAACCTTACACCAGCCGCCACAACCTTGTATTTTGTTAATTTTTTATGAAAAACCACACGTTTATTTGCTGGAATGAAAAATAAGTTGTACCTTTGCAGCGAAAACCAAGAGCATTTTGGCATAACTGCCCACATAAGCACCCACTTTCATTGGTGCATCTCCAATAGCCTCACCCGCTACCAATAGTAGCGATAGGAAGGAATAAACAATTTACAAACAAACTAATTTACAAACATCATGAAAAAGTTTACTTTACTTTTAGCAGCGGCAATGCTGAGCAGCATGTCGTTTGCAGCGTGGCAACGTGTTACAACTGTTGCTGAACTATTAGAGGGTGGCACGATGATTATCGGCTATGAAGCAGACGCTAAATCCGGTGTTATCGTTCCAATGCGTACAGAAGGTACGGCTACTACCTCTGCCGCAGGCTATATGTACTCAGGTACAACAGCGGAATCTTCCACGAGTACAACTGTTGATATGTCCGCAATGTCTGTGAGCACAGATTATGAGGTAACGGTTGTACCTTCTACTAGTGTCACAGGTGCTGTTTGCATTAAGATAGGTGATAACTTCTTGGGTAATACAAATACCAAAAACAACTGCAAGTTGTTCACAGAAGAAAGTGCAACAACCGCTTTCACTCCGACGGTTGGAACTAACGATGTGTTTACACTGAAAATCGCAGCTAACACTGGCAATACAACAAATTATACTACCCTTCAATATAATAGTGGTAGTCCGCGTTTTGCAGTATATGGCGGGGCACAAAAGAATGTTGTTATTTACAAGAAAGTGGCAGATGTTTCCGCAACGGCTATTGCATTGAATGCGACCACTTGGACTGCAGAGCAATACAAGAGCACCAAACTGACGGCTACACTGACTCCCGCAGAGGCTACCACCGAGGTGGTTTGGACATCTTCTGACGAGAATGTGGCTACAGTAGTAAATGGCAATGTTACCGCTGTAGGTGTAGGTTCTGCTACCATCACCGCTACCGCCGGTGTAGGCGTTGAGGCTACTTGCGCTGTTACCGTTACTGCCCCCACTATCCTCACTTGCGACTCGGCAGCCACCTTGGCACGCTCTGTTAGCGCAAACAACGAAGTTGTTGCCAATGGTAAGTATGTCGTTCGTGGCTATGTTACGGAGATTGCTTATGCTTATAATGCTTCCAAGGGGAATCTTAGTGTGTGGCTTGCAGACACGAAAACAGGAGAGAATACTATCGAGGCTTACAAGGCGGTGCCTGTATCTGAAGTTGAGCAGACATTGGCAGTTGGTGACTATGTAGAGGTTGTTGGCGACTTGACAAAATACGACACCACTCTTGAGTTTGCAGCAGGTTGCTCTATCAAGAAACTTGCCAACCCGACTACTGCAATTGACAACACCACCCTCCGCACTCCGTCCGTTAAGACCATCGAGAACGGACAACTCGTTATCATCCGCGATGGCGTGAAGTACAACACAATGGGTGTAAAACTACAATAATATCTTTAGTACCCTATTCTAAGGGAGCACGCTTCAAGACGTGCTCCCTTGTTTTATATACACTTCCGCAATAAGCACCATTCTATCCGTCAATTTTTCTACATTTTCCGTAACTTAATAGTTACCCATTCCGCGAAAAAGCAGTATCTTTGTCGTCGGAATCGCATACGCGAAAGAATGTGCTTTGCACATTGGACGCTACAGCAGCGTTTTCATCCACTGATTCAATAACATTAAAATTACAATAGTATGAAAAAAGCACTAAACAAATGGACTGCCCCCAAGAGCGTGGCACCCGAGCGTATCATCCAATTTGGCGAAGGTAACTTCCTCCGCGCGTTTGTAGATTGGATTATCTGGAATATGAATGCCAAGACCAACTTCAACGGCTCCGTTGTAGTGGTACAACCGATTGACAAAGGCATGGTAGAATGGCTCAACGGACAAGACTGCCTCTACCACGTGAACCTGCAAGGTCGCCTCAACGGCGAGCCTGTGAACTCGCTGGAGCGTATTGATGTTATCTCCCGCGCTCTCAACCCCTATTCGCAGAACGCCGCTTTCATGGCATTGGCAGAGCAGCCCGACATCCGCTTCATCATCTCGAACACCACCGAGGCAGGTATCACTTTCGACCCCACGTGCAAGTTCACCGATGCACCGGCAAGCGCGTACCCGGGCAAACTTGTGCAACTGCTCTACCGCCGCTACAAGACCTTCAACGGCTGCCCCTCCAAGGGACTTATCCTCATGCCCTGCGAGCTGATTTTCCTCAACGGACACCACCTCAAAGAGTGCATCTACCAGTATATAGAACTCTGGAAAGAAGACCTCGGTGCTGACTATGAAGGCTTCAAAGAGTGGTTTACCAAGTACAACTACGTCTGCGCTACCCTCGTGGACCGTATCGTGCCGGGTTTCCCGCGCAAGGACATCGCCGCTATCCAAGAGAAAGTGGGCTACAACGACAACCTCGTGGTGCAAGCCGAAATATTCCACCTCTGGGTTATTGAGAAACCTGAGAACATGAGCATTGAGCAACTGCGTGAGGAGTTCCCCGCAGAGAAAGCCGGGCTGCATGTGCTCATCGCAGAGTCCGAGAAACCCTACCACGAGCGTAAGGTTACCCTGCTCAACGGTCCTCACACCGTCCTCTCGCCGGTAGCTTACCTCAGCGGTATCAACATCGTGCGCGACGCTTGCAACGACCCCGTCATCGGACAATATATCCACAAAGTGCAGTTCGAGGAACTCATGGAGACCCTCAACCTGCCGATGGACGAACTCCGCCAATTCGCAAGCGATGTGCTGGAGCGCTTCAACAACCCTTATGTGGACCACCAAGTGACCAGCATCATGCTCAACTCCTTCCCGAAATTCGAGACCCGCGACCTGCCTGGCTTGAAAACCTACTTGGAGCGCAAAGGCGAACTGCCGAAGGGCTTGGTTCTCGGACTTGCCGCTATCATCACCTATTACAAGGGCGGCACCCGCGCCGATGGAGCGCCTATCCAGCCTAACGATGCACAGGAGATTATGGACCTGCTCAGCCAACTCTGGGCAACGGGCGACCTCCGCAAAGTGGCAGAGGGTGTGCTCGGTGCTACCGACATCATCTGGAAAGAGAGCAAGCAAGACCTCAATACCATCCCGGGCTTGACCGATATGGTAGAAGGCTTCCTCCGCGACATCCAAGACAAAGGCATGGTAGAAACCGTAAAGAGCATTCTCTAATTTGACAATTTGACAATTTACTATTTGACAATTATTGTGCACCGCATGGTCAATTGTAAAATTGTAAATTGTAAAATTGTAAAATAGTAAATAGTCAAATAAATTATGACTGATATCCTGAAAATCAATCCTGCCGACAACGTGGTTGTAGCCATACAACCATTGTCGGCAGGTGCCGTTATAGAAGTGGACGGCAAGCAAATCACCGTATTGGAAGACATCCCCGCAGGGCATAAGATAGCCATTGCCGACATCAAGGCAGGCGAGAATGTTATCAAATATGGCTTCCCCATCGGGCATGCCCGCGAGGACAAGCAAGCCGGCGCATGGATGAACGAGAACAATATAAAGACCAACCTCGCGGGGTTGCTCTCGTATGAATACCACCCGCAAGAGGTAGTGCTCAACATCCCAGACGAGCACCGCACCTTCATGGGCTACCGCCGCAAAGACGGGCAGGTGGGTATCCGCAACGAGG
>CAMFEN010000067.1 GCA_945949375.1 uncultured Bacteroidales bacterium
GTGAGTTTGGCAGGGAAATAATAGACCGGCTCCGGTTGTCGCTTGGTTATCCAGTCGCCTGTCGTCCACCTGCCGTCGCCGTTGAGGTCGAAATAGAGGCGCAGGTAATAGGTCTTGGGGGTGAGGTACTCAAACTTCGTGCCCTCTTCGCGAGCAGGCAATTCGCGCACAGGCTGGTCTTTCTCGCTGAGCAACTGCAAGCGGATACGCGGGTCGTAGTTAGGTAGGAGGATGAGCAAGGTGGAGTAGTCTTCTGCCGTTTTCAGGCGGAGCGTGAACTTCTTCTTGTCGCTCGCTACGCCGTAGATGTCGCGCACGGCGGCAGAGTCGAGGTGCAACTCATACTGCTTGCCTTGCTGCAAGGGGGCGATGATTTGGAAACTCATCACATCCTTTTGGCGGAGCGTGAAGGGTTTGTCAATGAGCAGGGTGTCTTGCTTCTCGTAGAGGCGAATGCTGTCGGTGTAGATAGAGTCGATGGGGAAAGCGGCAACGACGGCGAGCGTGTCGTACACTTCGAACTTGTCTTTCGCATTGCTCTTGAGGTCGAGTTTGCGCTCGCGCGCTTTCTTCTCCTGCGCTTCTTTAGCTTTCTGCGTCATCCGCGGGGCACGGTAGATGGCGGAGATGGTATCGGTCTCAGGCACAAGGTTATACAGCGAGTCGGACTTCAGGTAAGTCATCTCTAAGAAGATACTGTCTTGGCGGATAGCGATGGAGTCGGTGAGCCAATAGACGAGGGTGTCGCGCGTGGGGTTGGCTTGCAGCAGGGTGTATGCCCACGGGTCAGTCCAGAGGCTGTCCGCGCGCGTAGAGTCCATGGCAGAGGGCGGCAAGGCGCGGAGAAGAGGCAGGCTGTCTTGCGGGGCAGCGAACTGCAACTTGATGATATGCGGCTCATCGCGGTACACACGCTGGAAATAATGGCGCTGCTTGTCTTCCTTGAAGAACCATAGCATTAAGTCCGCGGGACCAACGTAGGTGTTTTGGATGGTGAGGATAGTGTCGATTTGGCGTACTGACGAGAGGGAGTCTATGGTGTCCACTATGTTTTTCCATATCGTGTCAAAGACTATCTCTGTCTCGTATTCGGGTATGACGAGCGAGTCGCTGAATGCCAGTCCCTCGCCGGGCTGATAGAGGAAGTCTCGGCTCTGGTCTTGGAGGGCATAAAGACGGTAAACGCCATTGCGCAGGTTCTGAATGCCGAATTCGCCCAAGGAGTCGGAGCGCGCTACGCGGGTGAAAGGCAGGGTGGAGAAAGCGCTATCATGGAGGTTGGCTTGCAGTCCGACCATCAGTCCCGAAACGGGGTTGAGGTCCTCGGCATTGGCAACACGCCCATAGACCTCCATGGAGTCGATGCGGTCGCCAGTGGAGAAAGCGAAGACGTAGCCTCGCACGGGATTCTTCTCCGTATAGTCGCAGATGGCGTTGCCGAAATCAAGGGTGTAGGTGGTGGAGTCGATGAGGTCTTCCTGCATCTCCACGGTTACTTTCTTGCCGACGGCTTTCACGATAGGAGACACTTGCTGCGGCGGAGAGACAAGCAGATTCTGCTGGATGTTATCGAGTTGCAGATACTCGTTGAAGGTAATCTCAATCTTCTTTCCATGGAAGTTGACGGACTGGTTCAGCGGTTGCTCTTTCACCATCCGCGGGGGGATAGTGTCTTTCGGTCCTCCCTGCGGTCCTATCCCTCGGTTGGCACACGAAGAGAAAAACAGCAACAGCAGGAGGAGAGACAGACCCTCTAAATCTCCCTTAAAGGGGGACTTTAGTATAGTAAGGAGAGACTTAATTATCGTATGATTAACCATTAATTTCTAATTTCTAATCGGCAGTATCTCGTAGCCTTCGGCTTGGAGCCATTCGATGGCTTGGGGAAGGACTTGGAGCATGCGCTCGTTGGATTTCAAGGAGTCGTGGAAGTTGATGATACTGCCGTTGCGGGTGAGGGTCTTAA
Source organism: uncultured Bacteroidales bacterium (assembly GCA_945949375.1). Lineage (GTDB taxonomy): Bacteria > Bacteroidota > Bacteroidia > Bacteroidales > Paludibacteraceae > Colicola. Next base: position 1,967 of record CAMFEN010000067.1, read on the forward strand.
TGATAGAGAGCATGCGCTCGGGGGTGTATTTCTTGTGGTAATCATGTGTGAGGACATCCCATAGGTAAATCTTGTATCCGCGTTGCAGCAGGGCATTGCGTTGCCAGACCCATGTCCTGCCATAAGGCGGTCGGAAGAGGCGGGTATTGCCCAAGAGGGCGGCTGCTTTATCCACTTCGCGCAGGTAGGCAGCGGTGGAGAGACGCATGCCTTTCACATGATGGAAAGTGTGGTTGCCGACGGAGTGCCCTTCTGCCACCACTTGCCGATAGACCTCCGGGTGCTTGCGCACGTTGTCCGCCACCATGAAGAAAGTGGCTTTGACATGGTACTTACGTAAAACGTCCAATACCCGAGGGGTTACCTCAGGTATTGGTCCGTCGTCGAAGGTCAGATAGACGGCTTTGTGCTCAGGCTGTATGCGCCATGTTGCGGTTCTGTACATCTTCTGCCACCACATAGGGAATTGATAAAGCAGTCTCACCATGGTCTTATTCTCCCCATGCCAATGCCGAAGCACCGAGCACGGCAGCATCTGCCTCTTTCAAGTCAGAGAACATCACTTTCACTTTGTTTTGCCAAACCGGCATCACATCCTCGTTCATCGTCTTCACAATTGGGTCAAGGATATAGTGTCCGCACTTGGTCATACCGCCAAAGAGTATAATCGCCTCAGGTGCGGAGAATGCCACGAAGTCGGCGAATTTCTGTCCGAGCATCTTGCCGGTCTCGTCGAAGATGCGCTTTGCCACCTCGTCGCCTTGCTCTGCGGCATCAAAGACATCCTTTGAGGTGATGCTCTCGGGCTCCATGTTGCGCAGGAGGGTGGGTTCATTGGTGTTCATCACTATCTCGCGTGCGGTGCGTGCCACGCCCGTAGCGGAAGCGTATGCCTCCAAGCAGCCTTTGTGTCCGCAGCCGCAGAGGCGTGCGTTCTCGCCGCGAACAATCTTGGTATGCCCTAACTCGCCGGCGAAGCCGTCGTGGCCATATACCAACTTCCCGTCAATCACAATGCCGGAGCCTACGCCCGTGCCGAGGGTAATCATGATGAAGTTCTTCATGCCGCGCGCCGCGCCGTAGGTCATCTCTCCCATGGCGGCTGCGTTGGCATCGTTGGTGATACGGCAGGGGATGCCGAACTTCGCGCTCATCAGTGCGGAGAAAGGCACAATACCTTTCCACGGCAGGTTGGGCGCATTCTCAATGTTTCCTGTGTAGTAGTTGGCATTCGGTGCACCCGCGCCGATGCCGCGGAACATCTCCATACCGCCCACGGGCTCAATGATTTTCAACGCCTCTTCATGCAAAGCGTTCACGTAGTCTTCAATCTTTGTGTACGCTTGTGTTTTGATGGATGTACGCGCCAGTACGTGTCCTCTGGCGTCCACGATGCCCAATACGGAGTTCGTTCCTCCCATATCAAGCCCTAAGACATAAGGTTTTTCCATAAAGATATAATTTGTTAATTGTTTTGTCGGTTATTTCTGTCGCCCATCGATAGGCAGAGCTGCATTATTTCATTCAGCCCGCAAAGTTACACAAAAAAAACGAAATATGCAAATCTCCCCCGCTTTTTCTGTTAATCTCCTGCTTTTTCCCCTGCTGAGTTGTTCGCTCAACGCCTGCTTTCGGCGTACCTAACATGTCCGGGTGCGCAGGCATCCCCGCCTGCTGATGGTCAAATGTCCATACTATATCCAATAGGTAATTATTAGGAGATTATTAGGTTATTATTAGGTTATTAGGTTATTTACCGCCATTCCTGCTCCTCAAAATAAAACAAAAAGACCGCCTAACAAGTTTTGTTAGACGGTCTCCTTCGCTTTTCGTTTCTATCTTATCCCCATTGTTGCACGATATCGTCCATTATCTGAAACACCTCGGCTTTGGTGTCTGCGCGGAGGAGGGAGATACGTGTCTGTTTGAAGTCGGGCAACCCCTTGAATACAGGCGATGCGGCGAAATGGCGGCGTGAATGCACAATGCCCTTTCGTTCGTCACCTATCCACTCAATACTCCGCTCCACATGCTCTTTCAGTATCTCTACGCACCATGCCATCGAGCGCGTTGGCACTTCCTTACCCGCCAATCCAAGGCGCATATCCTTGAAAATCCACGGGCAGCCGAAGGTCGCGCGACCAATCATAATCGCGTCCACGCCATAACGCTCGAAGCACTCGCGCGCACGCTCCGGCGTGCTTACATCGCCGTTGCCGATGATGGGGATGTGCATGCGCGGATTGTTCTTCACCTCGCCAATGAGTGTCCAGTCGGCATCGCCGCGATACATCTGGCTGCGCGTCCGCCCGTGGATAGCCAACTCGGCAATGCCGCAGTCCTGCAACGCCTCCGCCAAATCCACGATAATCAGGTGTTGCTCATCCCAGCCGAGGCGAGTCTTGACGGTAACGGGCGTCTTCACGGCATTGACCACCGCTCGGGTGATTTCCAGCAGGCGCTCGGGCGTCTGCAGCAAGCCAGCCCCTGCACCTTTGCCTGCCACTTTCTTCACCGGACAACCGAAATTGATGTCTATAAAGTCCGGCTTCGCCTGCTCCACTATCTGCGCCGCATCTGCCATTGCCACAGGGTCTTTGCCGTATATCTGTATCGCCACGGGGCGCTCCGCATCGCTTATCTGCAACTTACGGACAGTGGACGCCACATCACGCACCAGCGCGTCGGCATTGACGAACTCCGTATAGACCCTATCCGCGCCAAACCGCTTGCAGAGCAGGCGAAAAGCGGTATCATTAACATCCTCCATAGGGGCAAGGTACAACATAATTGGATAAAGAATTAAGGATGAAGAATTATTATTTTCGTCTATGAATTTTCAGAGTCGAAGGTAGCTTAGCTCTCCCTCCTCCCTCATAGAGGGGGGAGGGGGTCAGGGGGCGGGAGGAGGACTCGGCACCCAGCCGCAACGAGGACAAAGGATGCAGGACATAAGATTAAAGACTAAGTAGTTTCGACTCTGCGACTCATAAGACGAAGGTATTTAGTCTTTCATCCTTAATCTTTTAGCGAGTGCAACGAGCGGTCCTTCATCCCTTTATCTATTCAGCGTGGGATACGCTATGCGGTGGTGGTTGATGGTGGAGAGGCGCTCTTTGAAGACGCGGCGGATGTCCTCCACATCCTTGAATGACAGCGGTGTCTCAGCGAACTGCCCGTCGGCAATCTGTTGGTCAATCATCTGGTCAACCGCCTTGGCAATCGCCTCCTCGCTGTAGTCCGTCAGGCTGCGGCTGCGTGCCTCCACGGCATCCGCCATCATCAGGATTGCCGCCTCCTTGGTCGTCGGCTTTGGTCCGGGATACTGGAAAAGTGCCTTATCCACTTCCTCCCCGGGGTGCGCATTGGCGTACGTGTTGTAGAAATAGCGGGTGAGCGTCGTGCCGTGGTGGGTGGTGATGAAGTTGATAATCATCTCCGGCAGGTGGTGTCGGCGCGCCATCTCCTCGCCTTCGGTTACGTGCTTTATCACCTCCTGCGCCGCCTCCTGCGCCGACATCGTCAGCAGCGGGTTAGGTCCGCCCTGCTGGTTCTCCGTGAAATAGAGCGGGGCACGCAGTTTGCCGATATCGTGGTATAGTGCACCCGTGCGCACCAGCAAGGCATTGGCGCCAATGGTTTTCGCCGCCTCCGTCGCGAGGTTCGACACTTGCATCGAGTGCTGAAACGTGCCGGGTGCCTGCTCAGCCATCGTATGCAGCAGGTCGGAGTTGATGTCCGTCAACTCAATGAGCGTAATCGAAGAGATGAAGCGGAAAAGTTTCTCAAACACATAAATCAGACCATACGAACCGATAATGAGCAGCGTGTTCACGAAGAAATAGAGGTAGGTCATGGGCTCCAGCGTATGGTAATCGCCGGTAGTGGCTAAAGTGAATGCGGTGTAGGCAAGGGTCTGCGTTACGAATATCCATGCTGCCGTCTGCGCCAGCTGCGCACGCCGCGTCATGTCGCTTAGGCTCGACACCGCCACCATCCCCACTGCCACCTGAATGAAGAAGAACTGCACCGGCTGCGGCGCAAAGAGAGAGACGATGAGCACCGTGGTGAAATGCAGGAACAGACCCGTGCGCGCATCGAAGAACACACGCGTCAAGATGGGCACCCACGCGAAGGGAATCAGGTAGATACTCAGGTCGGTGTAGCGCAACGTCAGGCACGACAAGACGATGACAATCCCCGCCAACAGGCAGAAAAACAGCAC
>CAMFEN010000068.1 GCA_945949375.1 uncultured Bacteroidales bacterium
TCCGCATACTTATCGACCACATTAGGTTTTATACCACGAAAAGCTCTTTGATTGAATACTTGATTAGCTTCAACACGCAACGTATGTAGTTCGTCAAAAAGTCTTCTCTCTGTATCTGAAATCCTGCTCATATTATGGTAAGCTTTTTAATAGAAAAACAACTGGATAAGCTATCTATATCAGTTAAAAAATGTCGAATTTAACATATTGTAAGTTCGTCCATTTTTTATAGTAGAAACACAATTATAATTACTTTCTTACCTCATGCCAGCAGTCGGGCCAACAGAGCGGCTTCTCAACTGAAGAAGGATGAGGTTTACCACATCGGTGGCAGTAGTTCTCTTTTTGTTTTGGGTTACTGCCGTTGTGATACCACACTCTCCAACAGTCTTTGCAGTAGTAGCGGGGGCTTTTCCGCAGGCGGGACGCCTGCGTCCCCGGTATTTCTACTTCAAATGTATATTCAATTTCCGTTCCGCAATGGATACAGACAGCAGTTGTCCGTATCCTAAAAATCGTTTTCTTCGTAACTGTCGAAGCCGAACATGCCATCGTGATTGTCGTGCGTGCCGCAATTCCAATCATCGGCGTCCGTCCAGTTGCCTGACTTGCGGGAATAGTTATGCCCTGTCTCTCGCCAGTTTTTATTCAGCGATTCATCCAGCGAATCATCTGAACCAAACAAAAAATCAAAGAGTCCCATCGTGTTAATGATTATTGGTTTATAAAGTCTTCAAAGTATCGTGAGTTTCCTGCACGAACTCAAGAAACAATGCCTCTTGGTCGGCTTGGGTAAGGGAGGTGATACGGGGCATGTTTATTTTATGTATGGATGTTCATAACTGCGTGTTTTTTCAATTTCATAATCAATTTTTGCTTGCCCCCAAATACAATTCCACTCAATTTGACCTTCATTATTTATTATGTCTTCAACCTGCACAATCATAAACATGGCTGACTCTTTATCATACCAAGTGGAATAAAGAAAAGCCGCCATGGGTTCAGTTTCTATATAGATACGGCAACTATCCATAGTCATTGAATCAATGTATGGTATTTCTTTCAGCATCATTGGAATCCGAGCCCTTTCCGTCTCCAAAATAGTTTCAGCAATTTTATCAGTCTTCAAACTATGTTGGCATGCGCTCAACCCTATCAATAGCGGGAGGAGTAAGAATAGAACTATTTTTTCATAAATCAATTAGAATTAGCATTTTAGAACAACATTTCTCACAACTGTATCTTCAATTACTTTTGGCTGTTTTGTACATGCACTAAGAAATAAAAAGTAATATAAGAATGTAAAATTTCTTCTTTCCCGTCCTATAAAATTACTACTTTGACTCTACAGAATAATCGTTCTGCATTTCTTTTTTCAATAATTCTCCCATTTTGTTATGTACCAACTCATAAGCTCCTTTTTCCAAATCTTCTTCCTTAAATTGACATATTGGGATAGCAAAATGTCCATCAAGATTATAGATTTTGGCAGCTTCAATCGTTCGCCTTGGAAATCTCGCCAATGTACTTTCAAAAAAACTATGATACAGCTTAGGCGTATGTTTGGTAAAGTCTACTATCTCCCACCACGACTCTGTTAATTCTTCTAAACTAAACCCCGGTCTCTCTATAATTTCAAGGATGTCAAATTGCCGACTTTCTTCGCCTAATTTTACGAACGCCTTTTTGATTATTTCCATCGCTTCAACATCCGAGGCTGGTGCTTTATAACCAAATACAGTTGTGATTGCTCCATTGCAAATAATGTTTTGCAGATAATCCCATTGAGCATTTATAAATGGGTCTTTGTTATAATCCTTGTGTTTTACGGGATATAACAGCTTCAATGGTCTGAGTTGGGCATGACAATTTGGGCAACTGTTTGAATAAAATTTGTCATCATTCGGAAGAAATTCTCCTATTGGGAAAGGTGCATGGCATGCATCACAAACTCCGAGACCTACATTTCCATGAAGAAATAAAAGTTGAGGAAGATCTTTTATTTCTTTTTCCCATCGCAAATATGCTTGTAATAGCAGACTATCCCAATTGAATGATACAATTACATCTTTTTTCCTTAAGCTTAAAACAAGTAAATCATATATAGTCAACTTATCAGGTATACGAATTTTTGAATAATAGTCAAAAATTGCTTGCTCTACTTGTTCTCTCACAGTAGCACAATCATCTCTTTCATATAGTTCTGAATATATATCCTCAATATTATGACTTTTAGTTTTTAAGTTTACTTTCTCCAAAATATCCTTGAGACCTAAATCCTCAATAATATCGTTCATACACGATGGCTTATGACCATAATAGTCTCCATCAGGGAGAGACGCAATAGAAGCACCAGCTCCAATTATGACAATATGTCGACGGCTTACATACCATTTGGAGATTTTTTCTTCATACTCTTCGCGTGTCATTGTATTATTTCATTACTTTATCAAGTAGTTCGCTATAGTTGGTTATCACGTCATAGACTACATCGCTGCCGGAGATGGTTGCAAAATGCTTGCGTGCACAATCTATTTTCTTGTTCTCATCATCTCGGCGACCGGCACTTGACAATGTACCTTTCGATTCTGCTATGAAATAGATGTGCTTCAACTCATCAGACTCCTCAAAGACAACCGCCCAGTCGGGATTATAGTGCCCCATGGGCGTGTTGATATAGAAGCCTCGCGGAAGTTTGGTGTAAACGGCAACTTGTTGGCGTTTCTCCAATTCTTCTGCGATGGGCAATTCGACAGTCTTGCTATCCACCACCACTAAATCGTAGAGCGATTTGGTGGATTCGATAGCATTTTCACCCAGCACGCCACGGATGGTGTTGGTGGTAAAGATGTCGCTTTCGTGGCGTTTGTCAAGGCGATGGTAGGTGATACTCTCAACAACCGCAATCGCCTTTTGACTATTGATAATGCTACCTACGCGCTGAATAAACTCTTCAGGATTGACTTTGAACAGAGCAAATGTAGCAGGTTTAATACCTTTTAGAATCTCTACAATAGCGCGTCGGGTCAAGTGCGTTTTTTCTACCAATTTTCCAATAAGGTCATACTCTATATGATTGACTGGCTTGGCGATATTTCGGTTGGCATCGTAGGTCTCACCCTCAATAAAAGCGTCACCAAATTCAAGTTGCTGCTTGTCGCGGATAGTACCTAATGTTCCGCCAGTAACTTCTATGCGCACATGCGATACAATCAGTTCCTTGTCGATACGCTCAATAGCTTTCTTGACCAATTCGGCAGTCTCAAAATCAACCGTGTAGAAAGTTTGCTGGTTGATTTTCTTCCACAATGCCTGAAACTCTTTCTTGTCGAAGTTCTTGTTGATGAAATGTCCTTCCTTGATTCTGCGGTCGTCCTTGGGTCGGATTTTGGACGGATTGAAAACTTGCTCCAATCGTCCGACAATAACATCCTTGATTGGATTAAACTCGTCCGTAAAATCAAGTGTGCCTTGCTCCTTGTCAGTAAAGTATTTCTGCGTGAGATTGCCTTTACGGTCAATATACGCGCCTTTGATAAGCACAAAGTGAATACCATTGGCGGCATCTTCTGTGATAGTTTGCCGGTTGCCGTCCTTGTCGGTATATTTGTAGTCGCGGAAAAGTTCAGCTGTAACCACGATAGGACGGTCGGCAACGGCTTCGGCAATTTCTTTTTGCAGGGCATCGGCAAACGAGGCATAACTCTCACTGGCAATGATAGTAAGGTTATTGATAGCGAACACATCTCCTCCGAGAGTGTCGCTATCCTGTCGCTCGCCTGCCTGATTGACGCACAGACGCATACCGCGTCCTACCTCCTGCCGTTTCTTAGTAACATTGTCGCTGTCCTTCAGTGTACATATTTGGAACACATTGGGGTTGTCCCATCCTTCTTTGAGTGCAGAGTGGGAAAAGATAAAGCGGATTGGTACTTTCATATCCAACAGTTTCCTTTTATCTGCCATGATAAGGTTGTATGCACTCTCGTCCTTGCTCTCTTTGGTTTTGCTCTCAATAGCACCCTCTATGAAATTGCCCGTTTTCTTGTCGCGTGAGAAATAGCCTTGATGAACTTGCTCTGCGGTGAAGCTGCGCAAGTATTGGATATATTCGTCCTCACCAAATTCAGGTGTAAATGCCTCCACCGCAGCACGATATTCTTCCTCGAAGATGTCGGCATACTTACCGTTATGCTGTCCACCATCATAGAGGCGGTAATTATTCACATGGTCAATAAAGAAAAGCGAAAGCACCTTGATTTGCTTGTAGAACAATTTGCGTTCCTTGTGCAGGTGTGCGGTGATGGTCTCGCGTATCTGTATGCGGCGGATAAGTTCTTCATTGGCTGCTCCATAGCTCTCTCCCTCTTGCAATTGAATTCCGTTGCGAAGCGATATAGTGCGGGCGAAACCGTCTATATTGTCAATGACATATCCGTTTCGATATTCCTCCAACCTATCAGAATGTTCGTAGAGATTGAAGCCGATGTTAGCCAACTCGGTTACATGACGAGAACCGGCTGTCTGCTTTTTCTTCTCATAAATGATACGCGCCACAGGTCCGGCGGGCGTAAGAACTATCTCTTGCAAAAAGATAAAACCAGTGCTGGTGTCAGAGCCTTTCTGTACTACTCCGCGCACATTTATCTCCTTGACCAATTTCTGATTGTAAGCATCCATCGCGTCAAGACGATAAATCATATTCTGCTTGTCTGTGGCGCGGTGAGTAGCAGAATACAGCAAGGTAAATAGCGGCTTAAATTCTTGCAAGCCCTGTCGTGTAGCGTTTTGCAGATTCGTACCGAGTACGGACTGCGGCTCATCAATGATTAGTATAGGGTGCGTGGCAGCCACCACATCAATAGGACGGCGCGAGCGGAAACTATCCAACTCCATACGAATACGTCGTGCGGCTTCACCACGGGCATTGAATGCCTGCGTGTTGATAATCATAGCCTGCATACGATTGTCGGATGCAAACTGGTCGAGCATGGTAAGTTGCTCGGAGTTGTAGATAAAGAAATTGATATGCTCGTTGTACTCTTGCGCAAAGTGGTCTTGCGTCAATTGAAACGATTGGAGTACACCTTCACGGATAGCGATGCTTGGTACAACAATGATATATTTCGACCATCCATATTGCTTGTGCAGTTCGAACATGGTTTTGATGTAGGTATAGGTTTTTCCCGTACCTGTTTCCATCTCGATAGTGAGCCGCAGGTCTCCGGCATTCAGTTCCGCTTTGGGTTCAAGCCCATTGCGATACTGCACTGCTTCAATATTCTTTTTGAGGTCAACTTTAGTAACATCTATTGCGGTATTGCGAATACCGAGCGCACCGGCATTACCCAAGTCGAGTGTCGGCTGGTCGCCGGTAGAGCCAAGGTCTCGCATAAAGTCCAAGCCTCTGGAATAGGGCTGTCCTTTGAAAACATCGACCACGGCTTGTGCGGCGTTTTCTTGGAATTGCTGTTTTTTGAATTGCAGTTTCATAGGCTCATCAGATTACGCGGATTTTCTGTGCAGCATCGCTGTCCGTCCAGCAGAGACGCTGCTTGAACTGCTCGTAGATATTCATCTTGTGTGCAGCCTCGCTGAAGGCGGTGTCGAGCAGTACTACACGCAAGGGGTTCATCTCGGCAATAGCATCAATCACGGGTTCGGTGATTCTGCTGTCGCGGTCAAGACAAGCCACAAGGTCTCCCTCATCCACATTGAGGATAGCACAGCCATCTACTACGGTCTTTCGTATGGGCTTGGATAGCTTCACGCCCCAACGGAGCATACACTCAAAGAGCAAATCGAGTTCATTGCGGTCGTCCTTGATGTTGTCAATAAGACCGTCCAACACACCTTGCGAGAGTTGGTCGGGGGTGAAAGCTACTTTTTTGTAGTTGGTATCATCCAATTTGAGTACGCGGAAGCCTATGTCAAGATTGGCGTCGGTCAGCCCTGCTTCCTCTTTGATTTTCTTCCCTGCACGGCGAATACGCTCCTTGGCTAATTCTGTTATTAAATGTGGAACCTTAATGGTCTCACAAATTTTAATTGCATTTTCTATTATAACGTGAGTTCGATATAAGCACTTGCTATTAATGTATTGATAAACAGCAAAAT
>CAMFEN010000069.1 GCA_945949375.1 uncultured Bacteroidales bacterium
GCCGCTACCCGCCTCCAGCATACCCGCGAGGATAACCCCCACCGCCATGCCCTCGGGGATGTTGTGGAGCGTTACCGCCAGCGCCAGCATCGTGGTGCGCTTCCATGGCGCACGCGGCTGCATACCCTCCGGCGACGAAGCACCGATATGCAAGTGCGGTATCAGCGTATCAAGCAAAAGCAAGAACAGCACGCCCAACACAAACCCCACCGCCGCCGGCACCCATGCCCACTTACCCATCGCCTCGCTCATCTGCATGCTCGGTATCAGCAGCGACCACACGCTCGCCGCCACCATCACTCCCGACGCAAACCCCAGCAACAACTTATTCCAACGCGCACTCCATTCCCCGCGCAGCAGAAACACCATCGCTGCACCCAACACCGTGCCCGCCAAAGGCAACAACAATCCTAATGCTAACCACATAACGCGTAAAATATCTTTTCAGCGCAAAAGTACTACATTTTTTCCATATCTGCAAACATTCTAAAGAAAAAATGCAACGGACCAACCACGAAAATAACCTACCCCCTCCCTATCTCTACATAGACCATTTCGATACCTTCCCGTACAATTCCCGTGCTATTCCCGTACTATTCCCGTACTATTCCCGTACAATAAAGCAGCGCATAAGCAGACTCTAAGCCACCTCTATGCAAAGCCAAAAACAACAAAAGGCAGGCAACCTGCATGTCGATTGCCTGCCCCGAATTGGATTTGGTTACTAATGGAATACGATGGAAAAAATACTATTTCATGCGCACAAAAAAGATACGCATACGCACATTAACAAAAACTATTTCATAATACTAAATCGTGTATCTATTCTGCCTACTCTGTTCGGGATTTTCGGCATGCTTCGCTGATTTCGGGGGCAAAGGTACTGCTTTTCATTGATATGCGCAAAGTTCATTTTGGTTCATTTTCGTTTTGCACGGCGAATAGCGTATGGAAAGTAAGTAAAACGGTCGTTTGGATTTACACAAAAAGAGGTAGAATTATGGGGTTATAGGCATAAAAAAAGCGTGTAAACATAAACAGTCGTTTACGTTTACACACTTAATAATAGCAGGATGCTATTGAGGATCAGCCGATTAGTTTCTGGTAGCCTGCTGCGTCAAGGAGGTTGTTGAGCTCAGCGGGGTCGTTGACTGTGATTTTCACCATCCACCCTTCGCCGTAGGGGTCGTTGTTGACGAGTTCAGGTTGGTCGTTGAGTGCTTCGTTGAACTCAAGTACTTCACCGGAGACGGGCATGTTGAGGTCAGAAACGGTTTTGACAGCCTCTACGGAGCCAAAGACATCGCCTTGCGCAACGGTTTCGCCTACGGTATTGACATCTACGAAGACGATTTCGCCGAGTTCGGACTGCGCATAGTCGGTGATACCGACGAAGGCTTCGTTTCCTTCTACACGAATCCATTCGTGTTCGCTGGTGTAGCGGAGATTAGCGGGAGTGTTCATATTTGACAATTTTACAATTTGCGATTTATTTTAGCAGGCGGGGACGCCTGCGCACCCGGGCATTGCCTGCGTACTCGGATAACACCTTCGTACGAGATTATTTTGCGGGAACGGAGGGTATTTGGTCTCCAAGCGTGGACATAGCGCAACGGAACCCGATGGTGCTGGAGCACTTGTCTTGGTCGAGGAAACGACGTGAAGATGGGTTAATCCAGTAGATACGGTCGTTCCATGATCCACCTTTGTAAACACGGCTCTTATCGGAGATACGGGGTGCGAGGATGTCGGTGGGGTCGAGTTTAGCATTTTCTACGCCGGTAGTATCGAGAGGATAGTCGGTATGGATAGTAGAAGCGACGTCGCCATCTTTGACATTACGGCGGTCGTCGGATGCTTTGTATTCAACCTTGATGCATCCGAGCGAGTCAATCTCGAAACTACCGTCTTCTCCTCTGACGGGTGTGGTGTAGATATTACCACGGAAGGAGTTGTACTCTGTGAGTTCTGGGAAAGAGGTCTCACGATAAACGTCAAGAACCCATTCGTTGACGTTGCCCGCCATGTTGTAAAGTCCGAAATCGTTGGGAGCGAAAGCGTCAACAGGTGCAGTGATGGTGTAGGCATCGTTGAGTCCACCGCTGACACCCATCATGTCGCCTCGTCCGCGAATGAAGTTGGCTTGTAGTTGTCCTGCTGCTCTGGAAGAGATATCGCGTGGGTGATAGCCCGACCAAGGATATACTTTTCCTTCGATGGTGAGTCCGTCTTCACCTGCGACTGGAGCGAAGGCTGCGAACTCCCATTCCGCCTCGGTAGGCAAACGATAACCGGTAACAAGGATACCATCGGCGCGTGTTACCTTTCGTGTGTTGCCATGGGAATCGTATTTCGGCTTCTTACCATACTCGGGATTGTATGAAACGTCTTCAAGGTATTTATCGGTATTGAAGACGAACTTATCGCGTATCCACTCGTAGGGCACACGATAATAGGTAACGGTTTGTTCGGGGTCTTCGGGGCTGACTTCTTCGTAGGAGTCCATGGTATATCCCGTCATGGTTTCCCACTCGTCTTTTGCTCCTTCATCTTCGATGGGTTCGAGTTGGTAGAAGGGGGGGATATTGATGGCTCCGCAGGCGATGAGTGCTTTCTCATTGACGCGGTCGGTACGCCATTGGCAATAGGTCATGGCCTGTTCCCAAGTAACGCCCACGATAGGATAGAAAGAGAACGCCGGGTGCGTGAAATAGTTGACCTCGTATGGATCGTTGTACGCCAAGTCCTCGCGCCAAACGGTGTGGTCTGGCTGTGCTCGTTGTACGATCTCAGGTGCGGTTGCACCGAAGACTGTCTCGAGCCAATGGAGGTATTCGTTCCAGTTGAGGTTCGTGATTTCGTACTTATCCATATAGAACGAGTTGACCGTAACCGTTCTGGTGGGGTTATTGCGTGGCATAGTAAGGAATTCATCCTTTTCTCCCAGCGTGAAAGAACCACCCTGTATAGGCACCATGCCGGTAGGGTTCACGTTACCGACACCTTCTTGTGCCTGGAAATTGGTTGTGGCTTCATCGTAATAGTTCCAGCCCGTAGTGTTGGAAGTTTTGGTGTTAAGTTCTCGTTTGTTGCCGCAAGCAGCGAGCACCAGAACTGCGGGTACCAACAACAGATATTGAATTGTTTTGCTCATAAATATAAGGTTATAAATAGAGAATTCGGAATTTCAGGGCGCAAAGTTACGACATTTTTTTGATATGTGCAAGAAAAAGCGCGATATTTTTCGATTTTTGGCAAAATTATGGCATAAGACTTGCATATATCGTAAAAAAGTTGTATCTTTGCGCCCTATTTGTTTGTGTGGGAGCCAAGAGGTGGGACGAGAGTGTTATTGGAATCTATATAGCGGTGGCATATTGTGGTATGGGGAGGAAGGAAAGTGGGCAAGCATGAGTGTTTTTGGGGGATGTTGCAGGAGGACTAACAGGTGGTGCATGCACTCGATATAGACTCGACATAGACTCGTGAATCACCTACGATTTTCACGGCGGATACAGAATGGAAATTCGACAATAAATTATTCAGCATATGATATACAAAATTACTTTTTCTTGTGAAGAGGGGGACCCGAAGTTTCGTCGGGTGTTTGAAGCAGACAGCGAATCCACTTTTTTGGATTTGCATAAAGCGATATTGGAGAGCGTGCACTATACGGACGACCAGATGACGTCATTCTTTATGTGCAACGATGAGTGGGAGAAGGGTCAGGAGGTAACGCTGATACCGATGGATTCCAACTTTGAGTACGACAACATGGTGATGGAAGAGACTCGGCTAAGCGACCTTCTGACGGAGCGGGGACAGCGGTTGATATATGTCTTCGACCCGATGTTTGAGCGTTATTTCTTCGGTTCGCTCAAGGAGATGCGTGCGGGAAGCATGGACGGCGTGCAATGCGTGGAGAGCAGCGGCCGTGCGCCAAAGCAGTTGAAGGGCGAGGATGACCTATCGGTAATTACAGGCAAAGGCGGCAAGGGCGACTTGGACTTGGACGATGACTTCTACGGCGGCAGCCAGTATGACACGGACGACATAGATATGGAAGGATTCCAAGACCTGTCGTTTGAGGACGGGTCGATGTTTTGAGGGTGAAGGAATGACCCTCCCGACCTCCCTTAAGGGAGGAGTTGAATGAGAAGAACGGTGAAGACATTGTTGGTGATAGTGGGTCCTACGGGCGTGGGGAAGACGGAGGTGAGTCTGCGCGTGGCGGAGGCGTTGGGTTGCCCGATAGTGAATGCCGACTCGCGGCAGGTGTATCAGGAGATGCCGATAGGCACGGCGGCTCCCACGGCGGCGGAGATGGCGCGGGTGGCGCATTACTTCGTGTGGTTCAAGTCGGTGGCGGAGGTCGACAACGCGGGGCAGTATGAGCGGGATGTGATGGCGCTGCTGCCGCGGCTGTTTGCGGCGCACGAGACGGTGGTGCTGACGGGCGGGTCGATGCTGTATGTGGACGCGGTGTGCAAGGGTTTGGACGAGATACCGACGGTGTCGGCGGAGATACAGCAGATGGTGCGCGGACGGTACGCGGAAGAGGGGCTGGCGTGGCTGCAACAAGAGGTGCAACGACGAGACCCTGTGTATTGGGAGACGGTGGATAGGCAGAACCCGCAGCGGTTGATACACTGCTTGGAGGTGAGTATGCAGACGGGGAAGCCTTACTCGGCATTGCGTAAAGGTGTGGCGAAAACGCGGGATTTTCGGATTGTGAAAGTGGGACTGACGCGGCCACGGGAGGAATTATATGAGCGGATAAATAGGCGCGTGGAGCAGATGATGGCCGCGGGGATGGAAGAGGAGGCGCGGGCGGTGTATGCGTATCGGAAATGCAACAGTTTGCAGACGGTGGGGTATCGCGAGTTGTTCGCCTATATGGACGGGGCGTATGACAGGGCGCGGGCAGTGGAACTGATACAGCAGAACTCGCGGCGGTATGCGAAGCGGCAACTGACTTGGTTTCGACGGGATGCGGAGATGCGATGGGTGGATTTGAGCGGAGAGCACATGCCTGTGGAGAAGATACTAAAAATGCTATTAATGAATGAGCAAGATGTATATGAAACAATGGACATATAGTATCGTATTGTTCGCGCTATGCGTGTTGGCAGGGTGCGATAAGACGACGGTGGATTTCTCGTATTCGCCGGAGGCTCCTCGTGCAGGGCAGTCGGTGCGGTTCAGCAACTCGTCCACCGACGGCGAGGAATGGGCATGGAGTTTTGGGGACGGTAGCACCTCGGAGTCGAAATCTCCGTCGCATACCTACAAGCAGCCCGGGACTTATACGGTAACCTTGCAGGTGGATAAGAAGAAATCGCTGACGCGGGTGAAGAGCATCACAGTATATGATACGGTGCCTACGTTCGTTTGCTCGGACTCGGTGCCGACCGTCTTTCGGGATGTAACCTTCAAGGCGCATGTGTATAATCCTTATAACTACGCGATTACCTATCAATGGGACGTATTATCAAACACGCAGTATGTGGCTGTTTCGGAGAGCAATAGTGCGTCTTCCTATACAGTTTATTTCACGCAGGCGGCGCCAAATGCGGGTGTTCGGCTGACGATGACGATAAACGGCGAGGAGACAGTAGTGGAGAAGGTGTTTGCCGTGCAAGACACGACGGCGACGCAGGTGCTGATGCGCACGGCGGGCGGCGACTACGGACAGCGTATCTTTGCCGGCAACCGTTTTGAGAAGCCTATGCCCGTTTCGGACGCAGCAGCGAAAGCATTGTTGGATGGGGTGCAGGACACGATGCAGGTGTTTAATAACGAGACCTTTACGGTGAGCACGCTGCGGGCGATAATCCCCGATATAGAGGGTTTCCGCATAGCGAATAGAAAACTCTACTACCGCGCTAACGGGCTCTATGTGTCGCATATAGACGGCTCGCAGGCGGTGCAGATAGAGGCGCAACCGACGCGGGCGCTGACGATAGACGTGGCAGACAACAGGCTGTATTGGGCAGTGGCGGACAGCGTGCGCTACATGCCGCTGGTGGGAGCAGACAACAACCGATTTACCACCGTGCCGACGACGCTCAAC
>CAMFEN010000070.1 GCA_945949375.1 uncultured Bacteroidales bacterium
CCATCAATAATCTCCTGACGAGTAGCATTCGGGGTGATGACTGCCACATAGCTACGCCCTTGCGAGGTGGAACCGTTGTAGTCGAAGTTCATCTTCGCAGCTCCCTTGTCGGAGAGCGCATCTTCCGCGTATGCCACCGCGCCGCATTGGCACTGCATGATGTTGTCCACCGTGTCGTGCAGGTAGATACCGCCGCCGACATAGAGTTGCGGCAGGAGAATACGTGTGCGGTTGGTGATGACGATGTCATCACGGTTCAGCAGTTTGCCAGCCTCCGCGGTGATGGTGAGCGACGCCTGCATCACTTGGTTGCAGACCAATAGACTATCGTATTGAAGGCGGAATGAGAAACGGTCGGGCGTCTGCTCAAGTATCTCCCAACGGCTGTACGGACCACCCACGTAGAGCACGTCTTCAGCCACCACGGCAAGTCCGCCGCAGCCTACCGTGTGCGCTACCTTGTAGCAGTCAAGCCCCTTGCCGTAGTTGATATGGTAAGGCTCGCCCAACACCAACTCGTGGTAGTACATGGAGTCGATACGCAGTTCGGGACTGCTTTTCAGCCACAGGTCCACCCCATTAGAGGGGTTCTCGGGCAACAGAGCCGGTCCGTAGAGACGGAAAGCAGCATACTCGTTCTCCCACGCGAAGTCGTCCTTGCGCTCAGGCACATAGCGACCATACACCTTCGTTGCTTGTTCAGCAGCAGGCTGGCACGCTATAAGTGCAAGCGCGAGAGAAACAATGAAAAGTACTTTCTTCATGACTTATTCAGGTTGTTTGCCAATGTAAGCCAAGATACCTCCGTCCACATAGAGGATATGTCCGTTCACAGCATCCGAAGCGTGCGAAGCCAAGAATACAGCGGGACCACCCAACTCCGACGGGTCGAGCCAACGGCCGGCAGGAGTCTTCGCGCAGATGAACTGGTCGAACGGATGGCGGCTACCATCAGGTTGTAACTCGCGCAATGGAGCCGTTTGCGGGGTAGCGATATAGCCCGGACCAAGACCGTTGCACTGGATGTTGTAAGCACCGTACTCCGAGCAGATGTTGCGGGTGAGCATTTTCAGACCACCTTTGGCGGCTGCATAAGCGCTCACGGTCTCGCGACCCAACTCAGACATCATAGAGCAGATATTGATAATCTTACCCTCACGACGCTCCATCATCTCGGGCAATACAGCGGAAGAAACGATGAACGGACCTACTAAGTCAATGTCAATAACCTGCTGAAACTCAGCACGTTTCATCTCGTGCATAGGGATACGCCTGATGATGCCGGCGTTGTTTACAAGGATATCTATTTGACCAACCTCTTGGTGAATCTTCTCAACCATAGCCTTCACATCGTCTTCCTTCGTTACGTCGCATACATAGCCGTGCACGTTGGTAATACCGGCATCTGCATAGTTCTTCAGACCGCGAGCAAGGAACTCCTCGTTGATGTCGTTGAAGATAATGTTTTTGATACCTGCTGCAACAAATGCTTTCGCAATGTTGAAGCCAATGCCGTAAGACGCACCGGTGATGAGCGCGTTCTTACCTTCCAAAGAAAAAGGATTCATGATAGTTAGTTATTAAATGTGTTGATAATTGTTTTTATTTTAGGCTGAAGGATAAAGGACACAGGATGAAAGATTTATAACTAGAGATGCGGGCGTCTCGCCCGCGGAAAATGTCCGGGTGCGCAGGCGTCCCCGCCTGCTGAATACCCCACCGAGTGCAAAGACTTATTACTGGGGACGCGGGCGTCTCGCCCGCGGTAGAAACACTTGCCTACAAAAGTCCATAGTCATAACTATTAAGTCTTTTATCCTTTATCTTTCAGCGAAGCGGTCCTTCAGCGCGGAGCGCGGTCGGACAGCCGCGGTTGTCCTTACTTCAAGTCCGTAATCAGACTGAAATCTTGGTCTCCGTAGTCGAGGTTCTCGCCGCCCATACCCCAGATAAAGGTATAGTTGTGGGTAGCCGCTGCGCTGTGGATAGACCACTCCGGCGAGAGCACGGCTTGGTTGTTGTGCATCCAGATGTGGCGTGTCTCGTTCACCTCACCCATGAAGTGACAGATAGACTGGTCTTCGGGCAGTTCAAAGTAAAAATATGCCTCCATACGGCGCGAGTGTACATGCGCGGGCATCGTGTTCCATACGCTGCCGGTTGCCAACTCCGTCATACCCATCTGCAATTGGCAGGTAGGTAGCACCTGATTGACAATCATCTTGTTGATATCACGCTCGTTGGACATCTCGAGACTTCCCATGTGCGCAACTACGGCGTCTGCTTTCGTAACTTTCTTGTCGGGATAGGTAGTGTGTGCGTTTGCAGAGAGGAAGTAGAACAATGCGGGGTGCTCAGCGTCGCACGACTCAAAAGTTACCTCGCGGTCGCCTTTGCCCAAATAGAGTGCCTCTTTGTATTCTAATTCAAATGCCGTGCCGTCCACCGTCACGATACCCTTACCGGCGCCTACATTGAAGATACCTATCTCTCGGCGGGTCAGGAAATGCGGTGCCTTCAGCGGGTCGATAGCCTCCAACGTGAGCACCTCGCCCACGGGCATCGCACCGCCCACAATCATGCGGTCGTACATCGAATACACCATATTCACCTCGTTAGGAGTGAACACCTTCTCAATCAGGAAATCGTTACGCAGACGTGTCGTGTCGTAACTCTTTGCGTCAACAGGGTTCGACGCATAGCGAATCTCATAATTCGTCTTCATGTCTGTTAGTATTAGTTAGTATTAGTTGTTGATTTCGTTTCACCGGGGACGCAGGCGTCTCGCCCGCGGGCAGTTTGGAACAAACTGCTCGTGTATAAATGGCTTACAAAAAGTCTGCATACATGAGATTTACTTCAGCAGCAATGCCCTCATAATTCATAATTCACAATTTACCGTTTAAACTCCCACAGCCATGCTAAATTGACAGACAGTTCCATAGGGTTCGAGTTGCGGAAATGCGCTGTCAAGGAATCGTCAAAAAGCGTGCCAAGGCTATAGTTGTATCGCACCTCCAGTTGATATAATCCCGCGTTGCAGCTACGGATATAAAAACCTAAACCGCCCGCTATTCCCCAGTCAAAAGGCTTCTCTATGCGGTTGTATTGGTGCACCTCGCTCGTTTGTTTCGTGCCGCTACCGCCATTGTCGTACACGCAGTAACCTATCTGCGGACCCAAATTAACAAACCCTCGAACAGTCGAACTGCCAAAATAGATATGCATCAGAAACGGCAATTCTATATAGTGTAGCGCGCGCGTGTAGGCTCCCTCTTCGTTCGTCTGACGCCAGCCGCGTTGCAGGTAGTTGAGTTCCACCTGCACCGCGCAGCATTTCTGCCCGCTCCAGCGAAAGACTAATCCCCCGTTTCCGCCTAAGACTACAGCGTCAGTAATCGGCGACATGTTAGGCACCGTAGGCGAGAACTGCACCGTAGAAGCAGTAACTCCCCCATGCACCCCAAAATACACCTCCGGCTTGCGTAGCCGAGGTTGCGCTGCCATACAGACAGCCGCCAACCAAAAGGCACAGAAGACAATATGACGATGAACAGTATGCGTAGGTGCTACTATTATATAGGGTTTATTCCGCTTCCGTGTGTATCACGTGTACATTCGTATTGATATACCCTCCCTCGGGGTTTACTTGCTCGAAACGTATATCCGACTGCAAGCCGCTGTACGTGGTATCTTTCAAAATAGCCGCTATTGTGCGTGTCAGGTCGTAACCTAACAAGTCGTAGCGAGGAGTCGTGGAAACATGCTCGTGCCCGAAATAATGCTCGTAGTGCATCTCATAGGCATCGCGCGACGTAGGTTGGTCGGTCGAGAAGATAGAGGTATAGAGCAACGGTAGAGCGATATTCTCGCGCGTCCACGAGTATTGTGCACGGAGCGTAACCGCGTGCGCACCCTCGCTATTGAGAATACGCGGAATAAGCACTTGCACATTGCTGTACTTCTCAGTGTTGAAAATCAAGATATTCTCCACGCTATCCCGCAATGCTAACTGAATAGAATCATCCAATATCTGACGTATCGTGGTCGTGGTAAAAGGTATCCCGCGTTCTTTGATTTCCTTTTGCAATAGTCTGACGGAAGCAGGTATATCCGCGTCTTTAGCCTCCATCAGCACGCAGTTGACGCTGTCGCGATGCGCCTCTAACCACTGCCCCAGCACACGTGCCTCTTGCTCGGCAGAGGAGTTGAAGAGGTACAGATACGGGTTGGTCTCTATGCCTCCCATGTAGTCGATGAAAGGTGCCAGCACTGGCACTTGGTGCTCCATCGCCCACGGCATCACTTGCATCAGTTGCAACGGATATGCCAGACCTATCACCGCCTGCGTCTCTGCGAGACTGTTGCTGTCTATCAGTTGGCGAACAATCGCGGTGTTCTTCTCCGTGTCATACACATCCAGTACCAGCGGCTGCCCTTCGGCTTGCAGGTCGTATGCGGCAAGCAGACAACCTTCGTAGAACTCCATGAAGCGCTCCGCATGCTGGTCACGCTTGTCGTTGCGGGCTTGGAAAGGCAATAGCAGTGAGAGTCGTATGGCTGTCGAGTCGTTCCACTCCCAATGAGCAGGAATAGAATCGGCTACAGCTGTCGTATCTACCTTGCTCGGCATACTATCCGCTGTTGTCTCCATCTCGCGGGGTGCCTCTATGCGAGGGTCGTGCAAGTGGCGGGAGACGGTATCCATTCGGGGCAATTCGCGGGGTTGTGCAGGCTTGCGTCTGTCTGCTGTTGGGATGGGAGCAGGAGCGGCAGCATCGGCTGGCGCTGCCTTAACACGCCTGCCCTCGGGCACAGGGATATAAATCACCTCCCCGAAGCGCAGACCGCGCGTGCGCAGCTCAGGATTAGCCTCTATGATCGCGTCTTGCGATACGCCGAAATTCTTGCTCACGCGGTAGAGTCCCACGCTTTTCTCCACGGTGTAGCGGTACATAGGTCGCCCCTGTATGGTATCTATCGGGCATCTCGCCACAATACTGTCAACAGCCGCATCCTGCGCCATCAAAGGCAGCAATGTCAGCCACACAAAACAAAATATGAAAAGCTTTCTTATCTGCATAATCTTTTTGTATAGGATAAAGGATTAAGTACACAAGATTAACGATTAAATAATTTTGACCATGGAATCTCAAAGACGAAGGTAATAAGTCTTTTATCTTTCATCCTTTATCCTTTATCTTTCAGTAAGCGAACGGTCCTTAATCTCTGCTTAACTCCAGTCCTGCCAAGATAAATGGTCCAATACCTTTCGGGTCATTGTCGCGTATCTGTTCATGGATATAGTAGTCATATTCTCCGCTACGGTAGGGGTTGCCTCCTAACCCGGCCACGGCGCAGCAGCGTGTCAGGCTAACCGTGCCGTCTTCGTTCTCCACCACGGCGCTCCGCCATATCCCGTCGTATGTCTCCCGGGCAATGGTGCGGAACTTTGCAGGCAAGTAACCCATGCGCGCCCCTTTCGCCATCGCGTAGCAGAACATCGCCGAGCAGGTGGATTCGGTGTAGTTACCTTCCGCTTCGGGCAGGTCAGGCACTTGATACCACATCTTGGTCTCTGCGTCTTGCAGCGGCAGCAACGCCTCGCACACGCGGTTAAGGATGCCTATCAGTTCTGCGCGCCCATCGTGCTCGGCAGGCAGGTAATCCAGCACATCGCATATAGCCATCACATACCAGCCCTCGGAGCGCCCCCATGTGTGCGGACTGCATCCCGTCAGCGAGTCTGCCCAAGCCTGTTGGCGACTCTCATCCCAACCATGGAAGTTCAGATTCGTCTCCGCGTCCAGCGTGTGCTTGTCCACCACACGGAACTGACGCACCACGTCATTGAAAATCGTGTCCTCGCCTGCCCATACGGCATAGTGCGCATAGAAAGGCTCACCCATATACAAACCGTCGAGCCACATCTGCCATGGATACACTTTCTTGTGCCAGAACCCGCCTTCCGAAGTGCGCGGCTGAGTCGCTAACTGTGCGCGGAGCAGGCGTATAGCCTCTTTGTACTGCGGCTGCGGATTGAGCGAATCGAGCAGGAAGAGGAAA
>CAMFEN010000071.1 GCA_945949375.1 uncultured Bacteroidales bacterium
CAGGTCTCTTATCTGCTGCAGTTTGTGCTTCGGAGTCTCTTGTTTGTGGGGGAAATGTCCATTAGGCGTGCAGTTGAGTTCGATGATGTGCTTTACACCCAAGGCACGCAAAACAGCGGGGATGGCAATGCCGCCGACGGAATTGACGCAGTCGATAGCCACAGTGAAGTTTTTGGCGGCAATCGCGTCCTTGTCCACAAGCGCAAGGTTCAGCACATTCTCAATATGGTAGGGTAGGTAGTCTTTCTCGCTCACGTGTCCCATGGCATCCACATCGGCAAAAGTAAAGTCCTCCTTCTCCGCTATCGCCAGCACGCCCTTTCCCTCAGCATCGTTGAGAAACTCACCTTTCTCGTTGAGCAACTTCAGTGCATTCCACTGCTTTGGGTTGTGCGAAGCAGTTAGAATAATACCGCCCGCCGCACCTTCGCCCACAATAGCAAGTTCTGTAGTTGGGGTGCTCGCTAAGCCGATGTTCACCACATCATAACCCATCCCCATCAGCGTACCGCTCACAATCTGATACACCATCTCGCCCGATATACGTGCGTCCCTGCCTACTACTATCTTGTTGTTATCAGGCAGTGCTGCGCGACGCTGCGTGGCGTATGCTGCCGTGAAACGTACGATATCTACCGGATTGAGCCCTTCTCCCACGCGACCACCTATCGTGCCGCGAATGCCGGAAATACTCTTTACTAAACTCATAATATATTGAAATTAAAATGTTTATTCACAATAAAAATAAAGAATAAGCTCCCTACGGCTTCACTTTCATCTTCAAATCATACCCGTATGGTTTCACAGCTTGCATCGCGGCAGAGAAACCCTGCTTGCTTGGCACAATCACCTTGCATTCCGAATCCGAATAGCCCATTAATCCAATAGCAACTTGCCAACCTACGCAAGAGGTGCTGTTGTCGCCATAGCCGTCGTATTTGAACTCAGAGGGGTAGGGAGAATCGTTGGTGTTCCATGTGCTGGTAGTATCGGAGTCGTCAGTCAGTTCATACTCCTTATAGCGCATCAGGATGGTCTCGCCGCCACTCAGTTTGTCTATCTTCACCGTGTCGCCTGAGGCACTCACGTACACCGAGTCGCCGCGACTCACCAAGTGGAAATACAAATCGTCGTAGCCTGCTACGCGGTAGTAATCTTTCTCGCCCCATACATAGTCGTCGCCGGGCCACTCCTCCAGCACCTGAATACCCATGCGGGAGATATAGTTCGCTATCAGTTTATCCTCTTTCTCACGCTGAGCAGAGTAACTGTTCTGTTCGCAACTCGTCAGCAACAGCACGCCGCAAAGGCAGATATATCCTAACAATTCCTTTTTCATCGGTTATAATATGCTGATTTCCAATAATACATTTTCGTATGCAGGTACGTCTTCCGTCCCCATCATGCCGTAGGCAGAGTACCATGGCGCCACTATCACTACCGCTGCGCCGAGGTGCCACTCGCTGATATTCACCTCAATACACATTGGCAGTTCGTTTCGTCCTATCCGATATTCTTGCTCCGTATCCAGCAGCAGTTGTCCCCGTAGCGAGTAGGTTTTGATATGCAACCGCCATGTCTCGTCTTTCTGTGGGCATGCACTCTGCTCGTCCCCTTTCTCCATGATACGGACCCAAGCATTGCTGAAAGGCATCTGTGCAAAACGCTTTGCATCATCGCGCCCTTGTACGTAGCGCAACACCTCTTCGTCCGCCGCTATCGCCATGCGCTGGTTCATCTCCATCAGTGCCAACGCCGAGCTGTCCGCTTCAGGCTTAGTCCCGCTCCGCTGACTCGGACGTTGAGGACCTCTCCCACCGCATCCGCCCGCCGACAGCAACAAGCACACCCACAAAAAGCATACCAATAGCCTATCCTTACTCATACTCTTCTTACTGTTTCTTTTCTTTCTCCAAGTCTTCCAGTCGTTGCTTTCTATACTCCGAAGGCGTTACACCGTAGGTGGCTTTGAAGCACTTCGCAAAGTAACGCGAGTCGTTCATACCCACCATGTACGTTACTTCCGTGATGTTGTAGTTCTTCTGCTCCAGCAACTGTGCGGCACGCTTGATACGCATCTCGCGGATAAACTCCACGGGGCTCAAGCCGGTCAGGCTCTTCAGCTTGTTGAAGAATACCGTCCTACCCATACCCATATCGTCCACCAACTCATCCACTGTCAGCGCATTGTTGTCCATCTGCTTATCCATGATATTCAGCAGTTTAGCGAGGAACGAATCGCCCTTGAGTTCGTCATCTGTCTTCTGTGGGTCAAGCCTCATCAGTCGCTGACGATAACTCGTCTCCAATATCTGCCGTTGCTTAATCAGGTTCTTCACACGAGCACGCAGATACTCCGGCTCAAACGGCTTCGTTACATAATCATCCGCACCCTCTTGCATCGCTTGCAAGCGGCTCTCTATCGCCGATTTCGCACTCAGTAGAATGATGGGCACGTGCGTCAAGTCTGCCGATTGTTTTACCTGTTTGGTCAGTTCAAGACCGTCCATATTCGGCATCATCAGGTCAGTTATGATAACGTCCGGAATCTCCTGCTCTATATCTTTCAGTGCCTCAACCCCGTCTGCTGCTTTCCGCACGCGATAATCGCTACTGAGGATATTTCCGAGGAAAGTACGCATATCTTCGTTATCATCCACCACCAGCACCATCCTGCGCTTGTCTTGCTGGCTCTCTATGTCCGCCAACTTATCTTCCAGCGTCTCTTTGGGTGTACCCGGCACGCTGGTACTCGTGTCGTCCACCACGATATCTACCTCTTGCCCGAAATGCTCCGTCCCGCGCTGGAATAGCACTGTGAATGTTGAGCCCTTGCCTACCTCGCTCTCTACTTCTATGAAACCGTGGTGAAGGTCAACTAATTCCTTAATCAGGTTCATGCCGATGCCGGTCCCCGTGTTGTGGTTCTGGTTACTCAACTCGTTGTTGCTTGAGAAGCGCTCAAACAGCACGCTCCGCTTCTCCATCGGGATGCCGATACCCTCGTCTTTCACAATCATCATTACATACCCGGGTTTCTCGTCCACGATTACCTTGATGCTCTTGCCGGCGGGGGTGAATTTAAACGCATTGCTCAGCAGGTTAAACAGAATGGTATCCACACGCCCTCTATCTATCCACACTGTACTGTCCTTAGCATGTTTCTCCACCGTGAAGTTGATATGCTTGTCGTAGGCTTCTTTCTTGAAGTTCGCGCATGTGTCATCCACGATGGCTCCTAAGTTGCTCTTCTGCACTTTCAGTCGCATCTTGTTATTCTGTATCTTGCGGAAGTCAAGCAACTGATTCACCATCCTGAGCATGCGCTGACTATTGCTTAACACAATCTCCAACTGACTGCGTGCACCGTTCGACAAACGCTCCGTATTCAGGATGTTCGTTACAGGACCGATAATCAGCGTCAGCGGAGTACGCAACTCATGGCTGATATTCGTGAAGAAACGCAGTTTGATATCCGTAACCTGTTGCTCCACCTTTATCTTTTGCTGGAGCATGTTCTTGCTCCATACCACATAACAAATGGCACCCACTATCAGCAACGTACAAATGATGTACAAACATATTGCCCACCAACTGCGCCAAGGAGACTGCTTTACAAAGATAGGAAGGCTAATCTCATTGGCAACATCTATACCCTCGCGATTAGTGGAGCGTACATGCAGGGTGTATTTCCCATGCCCTAAATTGCTGAATATCAACTTGCGCTGGTCAAACACCTCCGTCCACTCATCTTGCAGACCTTCCATCTTGTACGAATACGAAATCTTGTCTGCATCTATATACTCCAACGCGGCAAACTCTACGCCGAAATCCTCTCCGTTATCAATCTCTATTGGTTTCCGCATATCGATTTTACTGCCTTTCGTGTGGCAGCAAATAATCTGCAAGGGGGGGACAGACTGTGTAGAGCGCACGGCATTGGGGTCAAAACTGCAATATCCCTCGGTGTACCCAAACAGCACTATACCGTCGGCTTGGCGAATGGCCTTTGCCTCGGTAAACCAAGCGTTGGCATGGCCGTCCAAGGCGTTGAAGTACTTGCAATCCCCCGTCGCCATATCCATCTGTGTGATATCATTCTCCGAGCAAAACCACAGATAGTTCTCGTCGCCAATCATGCTCATCACGATGTCTTGCATAGTGTTGACGCGCTCTATGGTGGTGTCTTTCTGCGTCAAATCCAATACGCGAAGACCTCCTCCGAAAGTACCTATCCATAATTTCCCTTGCCCCACAAACAACGCGCGCACATCGTAGCAAGGCAATAGGCGGCTGCTCATATCGTGCAAATCTACACGCAACAACCCCTTCATCGTACCACCCCATAGCACACTATCTTGCAGTAGCAATGTACGCACATTCAGTCCGCTCCCGATGACCATAGGAGTGCGATAACTGCCCGTAGCCGCATTATAGGTCAGCACATTGATGCCATCGCCGTAGGTCGCTACATACAATGTCCCATCTTTGCCTTCTACTACATCGTAAATATTGTTATGGCTCGTCGGCACTCGCACGCCCGTTGGACGCATCAGGCCGCTGCCCTTGGTGCCGTATAACCGCCCATGCTGACTCTCCAAACCGCAGTAAACACGCCAGCGATTCTTCACAA
Source organism: uncultured Bacteroidales bacterium (assembly GCA_945949375.1). Taxonomy (GTDB): domain Bacteria; phylum Bacteroidota; class Bacteroidia; order Bacteroidales; family Paludibacteraceae; genus Colicola. The sequence goes on from CAMFEN010000071.1 coordinate 4,634, forward strand.
TCTTTTGTATCTCGCCGTTTTGCAACGCTACGAAGGCACGAACCTCTCCCAAATCCTGCTTTGACTTGCGTAAATCATGCAAGATATACGGCTGAGGCTCCATGTTGATGCAATCTACACCTCCATCGTATGTCGCTACCCACATCATCCCCTCTCTATCCACATACGCGGTGTGAATCATGTTGGTTAATTGTCCATCCAACGGGTTCACCAACTCGTCTTTTTCCATATCATAGTAGCTCCAACCGCCTCCGGTCGGGTTTACCCATGTCCTACCGAAACGGTCTTCCAATACAATCAGGTTCTTATCCAATTGACCGGCGTAGCGACTATCTAAAGCAGGAGTAAAGTGCTTCCACTTGCCGTCTCTATATCGACTAATCCCTTCTTTATCACTCACTTGCCATGCTACACTGTGGTCATCCACAATCAGTGTCTCGTGCATACGCTCCATCTGCTCGCGCATATTGGTCGGAATCTCGCTTTCCGCCTTTTGTGTCATCACCTGACGAAGCTTATCCAGCATATAGAAATGCCTGTCATAGGTCATCCACCACAACTGCTCTTCTTCATCCTCGTATATCAAATCCACACGGTTGTTCACCTGCGCCTCTTGCTTGTTATCCATGGCTTTGAATACGCGGAAGTTATGACCGTCAAAGCGATTCAATCCGTCCCATGTGCCAAACCACATATATCCCTGACGGTCTTGAAAAATTGACATCACAGTCTTTTGGCTCAACCCATCCTCTACGGAGTAGTGCTTCACCAAGTAATGCTCCGCAGTATCGGCATATAACAACCCGCTTGTCGCCAAAATGCCGACAAAACTCAAAAGCAGAATTTTACACCATTGATAACGCATACAAATATTCAATGCAATATGTTTCATAGAATTATTTTTTAGCAAGTTAAGTTTTTTATATAACTCCCCCGCCCCGCGCTCGGGGTCCCCGCAAGCAACGCGCAGTGGGGTGAACTTTGCGGGGAGGGGGTAGGGGCGGGGAAATTCCGCTCTATAGCCCCCCGTATCGTCAAAATCACTTCGCATGCTCCGCCAGCCCCTCAAGGTAGCGCCCGTAAGCCGTCTTCATCTCTTTCCCCAATGCCGATAGCGTCTCCGTGCTTATCCAACCATTCCGCCATGCAATCTCCTCTATACAACTCACGTAGAAGCCCTGCCTATTCTGTATCGTCGCGATGAAGTTCCCTGCTTCCAGCAGGCTGTCGCAGTTGCCCGTATCCAGCCAGGCAAAGCCTCTACCGAACAACTTCACTTTCAGCGTCCCCTCACGCAGGAACATCTTGTTCAAATCGGTTATCTCATACTCCCCGCGCGCAC
>CAMFEN010000072.1 GCA_945949375.1 uncultured Bacteroidales bacterium
ATACCATAGCGCGTTGAGCGACACCTCTTCACCTTTATCATTCACCCCGTACAACGCTTTCGGCACTATCGTGTAGCCGCAACGAATACCCGTGAAGCCCGCCGTCTTGCTGAAACTCCGCACCTCTATCGCGCACTCCTTCGCGCCTGCTATCTCGTAGATACTGTGCGGCACATCGGGCGACTGAATAAACGCCTCGTAGGCAGAGTCGAAGATAATCAGCGACCTGTTTGCACGCGCATAGTCCACCCACGCCTGCAACTGCGCCCTGTTCATCGCTATGCCCGTCGGGTTGTTGGGCGAGCAGAGGTAGATGATGTCGGCTCTCTCCGCAGGAGGCACGGGGCAAAAGCCATTCTCTGCATTGCTGGGCAACATCAGAAGCCGCGACCATTGTCCGGCTTCATCCTTCCACTCGCCGGCACGCCCTGCCATCACATTCGTATCCACATACGCGGGATAGACGGGGTCGGTTATCGCCACGCGGTTGTCCGTGCCGAGGATATCGCTCAGGTTGCCGAGGTCGCTACCCGCACCATCCGACACAAACACCTCGTCGGCATTCATCTCAATACCGTTGCGCTGATAATCGAAGGCGGCTATCTGCTCCCGCATCCACGCCGGACCTTGCTCCAAACCATACCCGTGAAAAGTGCGTTTGTCTGCCTGAGCCTCCACGGCGCGGTGCATGGCTTCTATCACGCAAGGTGCCAGCGGACCTGGCACATCGCCTATTCCCAAGCGGATAATATCTGCCTCGGGGTGCGACTGCTTGTAAGCCGCCGTGCGGTTCACAATCTCCGTAAATAGATATCCTGCCCGCAGCAGACAAAAATTACTATTAACACGAACCATCTTTGTACAATAAAAAAACGGCGCAAAGGTACGATAATTTTTTTAATTATGCAAGCGTTTTGTACGTTTTTATGTAATTTCATGCACTTTGAGATAAGGAGCTATATGCTCTTCGTAATGCAAAATATATACCCCTCTCCCATATTTGACAGTAAAACTACCCTTGACCAACATCCCGACGAACAGGTCGTCAGCAACTGAGAAGAACAATAGTAAATCATAATTCGTAAATTGTAAATCCGGGTGCGCAGGCGTCCCCGCCTGCTTTACAACTGGGTACGCAGGCGTCCCCGCCTGCTTTCAAGGAGGTGCGGTCTCCATGCCGCACCATCGCTTGCCCGGGTACGCAGGCGTCCCCGCCTGCTTTCAAGGGGTGCGGTCTCCATGCCGCACCATCGCTTGCCCGGGTACGCAGGCGTCCCCGCCTGCTAAGGGGGTACGGTCTCCATGCCGCACCATCGCTTGCCCGGGTGCGCAGGCGTCCCCGCCTGCTAAAGGAGGTGCGGTCTCCATGCCGCACCATAGATCTCCTCGGAGAAACCACTGGGTACGCAGGCGTCTCGCTCGCGAACGGTTTGGCACAAATCGCCAACACCCTGCAACGAAAAAAATAACGAATAATTTACGCGCCCGAAATCGTAATATACTGCCGCCCTTTCACCCTCATACTTCTCTCAGTCTTCTCTCAGTGTTTACCGCATTCTGCCCAATACCTTACATACCCGCTATTTATTCCTATTAGCCAACTTTTATCAACTATATTCCCCTCTTTTTGGAAATCTTCAGCAGCTGCTGAAAACTTCGATAATCTAATTATTCAGTGACCTGCTGAGAAAAGTAATAGACCAAATCATCCCGATGTTCAAGACGATTTTGAACTGCTGTTTAGCATTCCATGGTCGCACCATCAGAAAATTATTGACAAAGTACAAGGAGATAGCATGAAAGCAATGTTCTTTATCCGTAAAGTTTTGTGGAAACAGACTTCTCGTGTCAGTTTCTTCTGCTATTTTTGCCCGCACTTTCAACCATGCGCCAAAATCCTTATCACTTATAAAAGTTTAGAAAATTAAACTTTTTTGCCCCAAAATTTGGTCATTTCCGCAAATTTGAGTATATTTGCGAGCGGATATGAAAAAACGAACTATATGAACTTCACACTCTTCAACAATACGGATAAGCGAGTTGTGGACGATTTGAAAGTCCAACTTAAACAGGGCAGCAAATTGCAAATTGCAGCTGCCGGTTTCTCTATCTATGCCTTTGAAGCATTGCGTGAAGAGTTGAAGAATATAGACAGCCTTCAATTCCTATTCACTTCGCCTACCTTCACGACCGAGAAGATTGCCAAAGAGAAACGCGAGTTTTACATTCCTAAACTAAATCGCGAGCGCAGTCTCTATGGTACGGACTTCGAGATACGTTTGCGCAACCAACTCTCACAGCGTGCCATTGCGCGTGAGTGTGCGGACTGGATTAGGGAAAAAGTGCATTTCAAGACTAACACGACCGAGCGCGAGATTATGGGGCAGATAATCGCCCAAGACGCAGAAGATAAGGTAGTGTATTATCCCATTAACCAATTCACCACGGCGGAACTCGGTTGCGAGCAGGGAAACGCACTTTGCACGCAGATAACCAAAGTAGGGCAGCCGATGTCGCAAGCCTTTATCAGTGATTTCAACGGCTTGTGGAACGACCGTGAGAAGATGAAAGATGTTACCGAGCGCGTACTCGAAAGCATAGAAACGGTCTATAAGGAAAATCCGCCCGAGTTTATCTATTTCGTTACGCTCTACAACATCTTCCACGAGTTTTTGCAGGATATTTCCGAAGATGTGTTGCCCAACGAGGCGACCGGCTTCAAGTCCAGTAAGATTTGGCACAAACTCTATAACTTCCAAAAAGATGCTGCACTGGCTATCATCAATAAGTTGGAACGCTACAACGGCTGCATACTTGCCGATAGCGTCGGTCTTGGTAAAACCTTCACCGCGCTTTCCGTCATCAAGTATTACGAAAACCGCAACAAGTCAGTCCTCGTGCTCTGTCCCAAGAAACTGCACGACAACTGGCAGACCTACCGCTCCAACTACAAGAACAACCCCATCGCCGAAGACCGACTGCGCTACGATGTGCTTTTCCACTCCGATTTGAGCCGAGAAAAAGGTATGTCTAACGGCATCAATCTGGAATTTATCAACTGGGGAAACTACGACCTTGTCGTGATTGATGAGAGCCACAACTTCCGCAATGGGGGAAAGATTACTACCGACGAGAACGACGAGAACCCGCGCGAGAACCGCTACCTGCGCTTGATGAACCAAAATCATTCGCGCAGGCGTGAAAACCAAAGTCCTCATGCTCTCTGCCACACCCGTCAACAACCGATTCAACGACCTCAAAAACCAACTCCAACTTGCATACGAAGGCAAGCAGGAGTTAATCAACCCTCTGCTCAACACGCAACATACCATTGAGGATATTTTCCGTCAGGCACAGACCGTCTATAACCGCTGGTCAAAACTGCCTAACGAGGAGCGTACCACGCAGCGGCTGCTCGATGAACTCGACTTCGACTTCTTCAACCTGCTGGACGCCGTTACCATAGCACGCTCACGCAAGCATATTGAGAAATACTACGACACTGCCGACATCGGACGCTTCCCCGAACGCCTCAAACCTATTTCCAAACGCCCGCCGCTAACCGACCTCAACAATGCCATCAATTTCACCGACATCGCCGAGCAACTCAACGAACTCAACCTATCACTCTATGCGCCCTCCGCATACCTACACCCCAGCAAGTATGCTAAATACAAAATTGATGTAGAGGAGAGAGGCGGCGTGTCGCGAGCCGGACGAGAGAAAGGTATTCGACGGCTCATGGCTATCAACATGCTCAAACGCTTGGAGAGTTCCGTCAATTCCTTCCGGCTCACGCTGAATCGTATCAAAGAACAGATAGACAATACCATCAAAACGATAGAGGAGTTTGAGAAAACGGGCATACAAAAGTCCTTCGATTTCCAAGATTTTACCGATGGTGGCTTCGATGGAGACGATAGCGAAGATGATGTGTTCGTAGGAGGTAAGAAAACGGCTATCGCACTGGCAGACATGGACTATCGCAGTTGGTGCAGAGACTTACGCGCCGACCAAGAAATCTTCTCGCTACTGCTGGAAATGCTGCAAGACATCACGCCGGAACACGATAGCAAACTGCAAATGCTCCGGCAGAACCTGCAAGAGAAGTTCAGCCATCCCATCAACGGAGAAAATAAGAAGATTATCATCTTCACCGCTTTCTCCGATACCGCCCAATATCTCTACGAGCAGTTGGCGCAGCCTATCTTCGACCGAGCACATCTCTATTCCGCACTCATCACCGGCAATGGGGTCAAAACAAACCTCCCGAAAGTCGAAAGCGATTTCAACACCCTGCTAACCCTCTTCTCGCCTATCAGCAAAGAGCGCGATGTGCTTTTCAAAGATGAGAAACGCGAGATTGACATCCTCATCGCTACCGACTGTATCTCCGAGGGACAGAACCTGCAAGACTGCGACTATCTTATCAACTACGATATCCACTGGAATCCCGTCCGTATCATTCAACGTTTCGGACGAATTGACCGTATTGGCTCACGCAACAACGTTATCCAACTGGTCAATTACTGGCCCGATATAGAATTGGATAAGTATATCGAACTCAAAGGGCGCGTCGAGAGCCGTATGAAAGCCACCATCCTCACCGCAACGGGAGACGACAACCTGCTTTCTGCCGAGGAGAAAGGAGACCTGCAATATCGCCGCGACCAACTCCAACGCTTGCAGGAAGAGGTAATCGACTTGGAAGATATGGATACGGGTATCAACATCATGGACTTGGGCTTGAACGAGTTCCGACTTGACCTGCTCCAGTACATGAACGAGGGACACGATGTCGAGCACACCCCCTTTGGTATGAGTGCGGTGGTAAGCGGTAGCGAGCCGGACAGCAAAGGCGTTATCTATATCCTCAAAAATAGAAACAATGCCGTCAATATCGGCAAGCAGAACCTGCTACATCCGTTCTACATGGTGCATATCAGCGACACCGGCGAGGTACTCTGCGACCACCTGCACCCCAAGCAACTGCTTGACCTCATGCGCCTCACTTGCAAAGGGAAAGCAGAGTACGATAAAGACCTCACCAAACTCTTTAATCGCGAGACACGCGACGGCAGGCGCATGGAGAAATACTCTGATTTGCTCGGAAAGGCTATCGCAAGTATCGTGGAGGTCAAGCAGCAGACCGACATCGAGAGCCTGTTCTCTTTCGGTGAAACGACAGCACTCGTGGGAGATATACATGGATTAGACGATTTTGAACTCATTTGCTTCCTCGTTATCAGATGATAGACAACCTGCTCAAATATCCTACATCCTGCATCGTTGGAAAAGTTATTCCCAAGACAACCTTTGCACGCCATTTTGACAGTCAGAAGGTGCGCCGTGAAATGAAGCAACACTTTGCCGAGGATATAGACAGCATTGTTTGGCTCTACAAAGTAGCTGAATCAACTTGTAACATTGAGCCGATAGATGATATGAAGGAGATACAAGTGTTCCTTGTTAATCTCAAGAACCGATACTGCCCGGATGACTTAGTCAATTTTATTGACCAAAACATGCCGCAGTTCATTGTGTTTATTCTCAAATACGAGGACGAGTATCGCTTGCTTATCAATTACAAGCAATGGACGAGTTGCGAACACACGGCTTTCAATATCACTTCAACCTACCGAACCGATTTTCTGCCTTCGGCAGAGTTGAACTTGCCTATGCAAGGTAAAACTACCGCGCAAGTCTATGATAACTTTGTCGCAACTATTGCAGGCATCGACTTGGAACAACAAAACTCCTTACATGAAGTGGTGGAGAAAGAGCAGCAACGCAAGAAACTGCTGGCAGACATAGCGGCATTGGAGAAAGCTATCCGCAAAGAGCCGCAATACAATAGGCAGTTGGAGCTGAACCAACGCCTCAAACAATTACGCAAAGAACAGATCGGAAGAGCGTCGTGTAGGGAAAGAGTGTAGA
>CAMFEN010000073.1 GCA_945949375.1 uncultured Bacteroidales bacterium
GCCCGCCCGCTTCTTCGTGGATGACACTATCCGCGAGAAAATCCTGCTCAACTACGATAAGGAAATCCCTTACAGCGTGGAGGTGGAGGTTGAGTCCTTCCGCGACGAGGAACCCTCCGAGCAGCATAAGAAAGGCATCATCCGCATAAGTGCCATCATTTATGTGGAGCGCGAGAGCCAAAAAGGCATTATTATCGGCAAGGCGGGCGCGGCACTGAAGCGCGTGGGCTCGCTGGCAAGGGCGGACATCGAGGAGTTCTTCCAAAAACCCGTCTTCCTGCAACTCTTCGTGAAGGTGGATAAGGACTGGCGCAGCAACCAAAACCGCCTGAAGCACTACGGGTATGATTTGGCTTAGAGCATAGACCGCGCTTCGCGCTGTAAGACCGATATACAATTCGGAATACTAAATCAGTCGGAAGACCCTCTTTCACTCCCCCCTTGAAGGGTGAGAATATAGCAGGCGGGGACGCCTGCGCACCCGGACAGCAAAGCGGTCAAATTGTAAATTGTCAAATCGTAAATTTCTCAAAGCCATGAAAATACAATTCCTCGGTGCTGCCAATGAGGTTACGGGCAGCAAACATCTTATCACCACCGACCGCGGCGTGCGTATCTTGCTCGACTGCGGCATGTATCAAGGCAAAGGCATGGAGACCGACGCAGCGAACCGCGACCTCGGTTTCGACCCGCGGCAGATAGACTATGTCGTGCTCTCGCATGCCCATATCGACCACTCGGGCTTGATTCCCTACATCTACAAAGAAGGTTTCCGCGGCGAGGTCATCTGCACCCCTGCCACGCGCGACCTCTGCGCCATCATGCTGCAAGACACTGCCTTCATCCAAGCGCAGGACGTGCGCTGGTACAACAAGAAGATGGATCGCTTGCACCAGCCGAAGGTGCAGCCTCTCTACGACAACAACCACGTGGAGCGTTCGCTGCAACATTTCATCACCGTGCCTTACAATCGCCGCTTCCGACTGACAGACGATGTGTTCCTCACCTTCACCAACTCGGGGCACATGCTCGGCTCCGCCATCTGCTCGCTGGATATATGGGAGGGGGAGCACCCGCGCGGTGAGCAAGCCAAAGGCGAATGGAAGCGCATTGCATACACCGGCGATATCGGGCGACTGCATAGCCATATCCTCTGCTCGCCCCAACTCTTCCCCCAATGCGACTACCTTATCTGCGAATCCACCTACGGCGACCGCCTGCACGAAGACACGCTCGTCAGCGAAGAGGAGCTGCTCGGCGTGGTGGAGAGCACCTGTGTCTATAAGAAAGGCAAACTCATCATCCCCAGTTTCTCCGTCGGACGCACGCAGGAGATAGTGTATGTGCTCAACCAACTCTACAACGACGGGCGGCTGCCGAAGATTCCCGTCTATGTGGATTCGCCGCTTTCGGTCAACGCTACCCATATCTTCCGGATGTACCTGAGCGAACTCAACGCCGATGTGCAGGATGTGCTGCGCTTCGACGACGATCCCTTTGGCTTCAATACCCTGCGCTATATCACTGACATCAACCAGTCGAAAGCGCTGAACAACAACCCCGACCCGTGTATTATCATCTCTGCCTCGGGCATGCTGGAGGCGGGTAGGGTGAAGCACCATGTGGCGAACCATATCTCCGACCCGCGGTGCACCATCCTGCTCGTAGGTTATTGCACGCCGACCTCGCTCGGCGCCCGCATCCAAGACCCGTCGCTCAAGTGGATAAGCATCTTCGGCTACGACCGCAAGATAAAGGCGCAGGTGAGCAAGATAGAGGGCTTCTCGGGGCACGGCGACTACCGCGAGATGATTGATTACCTTACTCGCTCGCTCAACACCGAAGCCGTCCGCCGCACCTTTATCGTCCACGGCGAGCAGAGCGCGCAAGAGGCATACAAAGACCACCTATACGAAGCCGGCTTCCGCGGCATAGAAATACCTAAGAAAGGGGAGGAAGTGAGGGTATAGAGAATTAGGAATTGGGAATTAGGAATTAAGAGGGAGTTTGCTCTTTTTATATAGGAATTACTTCCGCAGGATTTCAAGCCTCGTGAGCAGCGCTTCCAACTTTCGAGATATGCAAATTTAATGAAGAAAATGGTCGGTAATACAAAAGACAAAGAGCAAAGACCGATTACGAGCGACTATAATAGTCTAATTGGTCTCTGCTCTTTGTCTGCTTCTTCTCGGCTCTTTTCTTCGTCTCGTTTTCGAGTCGTTTTCGTTCTTTTTTCGAGATTGACCGCTGACTAATCCGCAAAAAATCCTTCTTAATCTCTGCAAGGGCGCAGCCCGCAGCAAGGTGTTTTGTCTTATCCTGCTCGCTGTCGCTCGCGAGAACTATGGGATTCTTTCGGAGAAGTACCGTTCGTTTTAGTATCTGATATTTGTTTTGCAGCGAAGACCTGTCCCGACTGGTCGGGACAGGTCGTTCAGCGATAGCAGTCAAAAAAGGCTAAAACACTCTCGTTCCCAGTACGCTGTACTCTTTCCCGTCTTTCAGGATGATGAGTTGTCCGTCGCGCAGGATTTTGCTTACGGGTGCCACCGTGTTATCCTCCGTTGTCTCCTCCATCGTTGTGACGCCTATGGTCAGCGGGGTGGAGGGCGCGCTCAGCGAGCCATACTCGTTCACCGATTGCACACTCACTACATCGCCTTTCTGTGCCTCGAAAGTCGCTTCCGTGGGGAATGCCACTGCCTTGCCGTTCACCGTTACCACATAGCAGATGGCGAACGCGTCCTCCGTCCAGGTGATGGTGCAGTTGCTCTCGCTCAATACGGGTGTCTCCGTCTTCTCAATGACCTCCAAGGGGTTCCATGCACCGGTGTTGGCGTCGCTTGTCCCGTCGCCCGACATCACATTCGCGATGGTGTATTGCGCTGCCTCCTCGGCGGTGAGGTAGTTCTTCGCCTTGCCCTCGTGGCGCACGCCGTTCTCGGTGTAGTAGTAGTAGTCCTCGATACTGGTTTCCGACATTTTGTTGCCGTTCTTGTCCCAGATGTCATACACAGCCCAGAGTGCCGGCAGACCGCCCATCGTGGGATACCAATAGCCGTTGTAAGGCGTTACCTCGCACTGCGTATGCAGGAACACCGTGTAGGGAGTGTCGTGCCACGGACGACCGAAATAAACCTGATAGGTCGAGGGGTCGGCTGCATAGGAGGTGGTGATACGGGTGTTGTTGAACACATAGCCCCAGCGCGTGCTTGCTTTCTTGTGGTTGGGCGCTACGATATAGCCACCCGCCTTGCGGTTGATGTCCAGCGTACAACTCTCGAAGAACACCTCGCCGTCGCCGTAGATAAAGTCCACTGCGCCCTCAATGGTTGATTGATACCAGAACTGTCGGTTGTAGCCGCTTGCGGAGTAGTAACTGTCTTGGTATGAGCGCACGCGCACATTGTTGAACACCGTCTTGTCGCTGCGCACGCGCAAGCAGAGCGCCTGAGGACCCTCCATACGCTTCTTCGTCCAATTCTCGTTGTCGATAGTGATGTTTTCGATATGGAAGCCTGTGCCTTTCTCGGTTACCACGATGGTTGCGCCGGCATTCACGTGATACCACACTTTCGAGTGGTCTGTCGCTACAGAGCCTGCCAGACGGTCGGTGGCGATAGTAACCTTCGATAAGTCCTGACCGATGAGGTGGATATTGGGCTTGTTCACCCAAACGATACGGCAGGAGTCGTGTTGGTTGATACCCGAAGGCAGGTCGTTCTTGATGTTCTCGCCCTCGTAGTAGTTGCCGTAACTGTCGTTGAATGTCCAGTTGGGGTCGTTGTAGTAACCCTCTCTGATGAAGATGAGGTAGGGCTGCGTGCCGTTGTCCGGCGCAGCGTCAATAGCGTCTTGAATGTAACGGTACTGCGCAGGCATGTCTGCGGTAGCCGCAATGCTTTGCCCATGCGCGAGGGCGAGCGTGTGGTCAACCACTGCGTCGAAGGTGCGTGCCTCGGGGGCTACGCGCTGCATGACGGTGAAGGTTACGGACGCCGCGGGTGCCGCATTGCCGCTCTTGTCTTGCACGAAGCCCGCGGGATACTGTATCGTATAGGTCTCGCCGTATTGCAGGTTCACATAGTCGAAGCATACCGAGCGCGTGTTCCATGTGGCGGTCAGCGGGCTGACCTCTGTGCCGTGGGTCAGCGTGGCTTCCCCTGCGCCATACTTGATACGCTCGTCGTAACTGAAAGTGGCTTTGCCCGACGCGCTGACGCTCGTCTCGTTGTCTGCGGGCAGGGTCGAGGTCAGCACGGGAGCCGTCTCGTCAGCCTCTACGATAGCCTCGCCCAGCACAAACAGGTTGCCGAAGCCGGACTCCGAGTGGTCGCAGTAAGCCATGCCGTCTGCCGTCTTGTCGAAGGGGTAGTTGGTGTTGAAGACCTCGCTGCCGACGCTCATGAAGCGCACATAGACGGTCGCTTGTCCCACGCAGGCTGCGGGCAGGTCGAATGCCACATTGGTCACCACATTCGCCGTAGCGGTCCATGCCGCACCCTCGATGTCGGTATAGGTGGTGCCGTCGGTGGAGTACTGCGCTTTCCAGTTCTTGCCCGCGGCGTTCTTCGCTGCCATCTGCGCCTCTATGCGGGCGGAGGTGAAGCCTACGGTGCTGAACTGATACTGCCAGGCTATCTCCGCGGTGTTGTAACCATTCTGATACAGTCCGTTGATACCTACCAGCACGACCTGTATGCGGTTGCGCACCACGGGGGTGCCGTTCGCCCCCTTCAGGGCAGTGCCGTCGCTCAGGCGCACAATCTGCGCCGAAGCATTGCGTTGCTCATCCCATGTCAAGTCAGCGGCAAAGGGGTAGGTGGAGTTGACGGCATAGCCTTGTACGCGGCTCGCGTCGAACACGGCGATGAAGTCCTGCAACTCATAGTTTGCCACAAGGTGCATATCCTTATTCACCTTCAGGCTGCGGCTGGCGCTGGTACCGGCATTCTCTTCCTTGTCCGTCCAACTGAGGAACTTCAGTATCTTGCTCTCGTTCGCCGTCGCGGTGATGGCAGTGCCTGCCTCGTAGCGGCTGTCGTGCTCGTTGGGCGTAAGGGTGATACTGCCAAGGGTGCGCTCGGCGTCGTTGGTGCAGGCGGTGGTAACGGTATAGACAGGCACCGCCTCAAACACTGCGGTAACCGACTTGTCGGCGTCCATTGTCAGCGTGTATGCGGCATCTGTGGAGAGGGAATTTCCCTCGCCGTCTTGCCATTCGGTGAAGGCATAGCCGAAGTTCTTCACAGCATTCAGCGTAACCTTCGAACCCTCTTTGTAGGAAGCCAATTCCGGCTCCACTACCACGCTGCCTGCGCCCGCAGGGTTCACCACGGTGGTCAGTACATACTTCGTTGCCGTGGACGCCGCACCTTGCAGCGTGCCTTCTATCACAAGGTTACCCATGCCGCCGCACTTCGTGTCTGGCAGGTTGAGGAAACTCACCGCCAACTCCAAGGGGGCATCGGCGGAGGCTATCACGCCGCTGACCGCGGTGTCTATCTGCGTGATGGGTGTATTCGTCTGCTTGCGGCATACCTCTACGTTGTTGCACAAGGTCTGGCTCTGCTCGCCAGCACTCACAATAGCCGTTACATTGCCGCCGCTTGTGCCGTGCTTGAATATCTCAAAATGAACACGGCTCGGGGTGAAATAGAACCCATCCTCGGGCGTGAGGGTGAAGACCATGGTGTTTTTCGCATCAGGTTTAGAGTCGAAAGCGGTGCCGGAGTTGTTGCTCACTTTGGTATAAGTGCCCAATACGGCGCCACCCTTATCTTTTTCGAAGGTTATCGTGCCGCTGATCTCCATCTCGCCGGGGTCGAGTGTCTTGCCGGCAAAGCCTGCCTGCATGGTCTCGGGGGTGAAGACGGGGTCTTTGAGATCGGAAGAGCACACGTCTGAACTCCAGTCACCCGTCCCGATCTCGT
>CAMFEN010000074.1 GCA_945949375.1 uncultured Bacteroidales bacterium
TCGCCGCTGCACCAGCTGCCGTAGAGGACGACAAGTAAGCATTTACATTGTTCTATAGAAAAGAGACCGACTAACAAGTAAAGTTAGCGGTCTCTTTTTCAAGGGTGTCCGGGTACGCAGGCGTCCCCGCCTGCTTTACCACCATGCCCGCAGGCATCCCGCCTGCGGACATGGCGCAAGCTTTGGTAGAATACACTTTGCCAATTCCCCCGCCCCGCTTGCGGGGAGGGGGGTAGGGGGCGGGGCACCGCCGAGACCGAAACCTGCTGCCGATGCCACCCTCACATACAAAGAGGCTACCTAACTTAACTTGTCAGGCAGCCTCTTAATATATCCGTGTGTCTTTACTGAAAAAAACTGAAATGCACGCTTCCGTACACTCGTTGCTCCACAAAATGTGGGTGCTCCGAGAAATCATATCCCTTACCATGCTCCAATACAAAATAACCATCCTCTTTCAGCAACTGCTTCTCAAAGATATAGTTCGGCAGCAAAGGCAACTCCGCCAACGCGTAAGGAGGATCTGCAAAGATAAAATCAAACCGCAACGCACAAGCATTCAGATACTTAAACACATCGCTGCGTACTACGGTCAAGTTGTGGATGCCCAATTGCTTGCACGTGGAGATGATAAAGTTTTGTTGTGTATGAGCCAATTCTACCGCCGTTACAGACCGTGCCCCGCGGCTCACAAACTCCAAACCGATACTGCCCGTGCCTGCAAACAGATCCAACATATCTGCCCCCTCAAAATCTATGCGATTATTGAGCAGATTGAACAAACTCTCTTTCGCAAAATCTGTCGTCGGACGTGCGGTGATATTTTTAGGGGGCATCAATCGACGCCCCCTAAATTGTCCCGAAATAATTCGCATTTTTACTCCCAGTTGCCTGCGTTGTTGTTCGGTGCCTCTATGCTACCTACTTTCAAACCCGCATAATGCTCCAACTTCTGCTCTTTGTCTATCAGGTTCACCAACTCTTGTTGGTTCAAATCGCCAAGATAAGTCTCAAATGGAGCACGAGCCTCAAACAATGGCACGCGAATACCTTGACTCGTTGTATAGCTGTTGTTCACCTCTACTTCAAAACGCTGACCATCTGTATAAGGAATATAGATAATCTGGTCGATATTCTCTGCAGTCAGAGCACCTTTATAGAGTGTCTCAATCATGTTTTTCTCTATTGTATCACGACGGAAACCGCTCAAACCATTGTTGATTACTTCTTTGTCGTTTGCCCAGACATAAGCATACAATGCATCTTCACTCTCAAATTGCTGTTTCTTCAAGGCTTTTGCTTTGGCTGCATTCATAATCTTCACTGCCTTATGCTCCGTCAAGCCTGCTTCCAACTGCTTGTCTGTCAGGCTACCCTCTTTCAGCACCTCCTTCTTCGGAGAGGTCTTCAAGAATAGCACCAAACTGTCCAAATCCGCGGTGAAATGACCCTTCTCGCGGTTGAACTCCACCTCGGCGGTACGAAGATAAATCAAGTTTTGAATGACTGCTACTTGACGCGCCTCGCGGGTGTTCTCAAAAGAAATTGGAGTTACCACGCTCATCACGCAAAAATAGGCCATCACTACGGCTGCTATGCCGAGCAGGCTGACCATGATAATTTTTGTTGCTTTCATTTGTTTGGTATAGTTTTTGATTATTATCGTCCGAATTGGCTCGTAGGAAAACTTTTTTTCCGAAAAACCGCCGCAAAGTTACACTTTTTTTTTTATATATGCAAAAAAAATCGTAAATTTGCAGCGATTTTCGGAGATTATCACGTAAAATCACTCCCTAACCGATACAAAAGTAGAATATGGAAGACAGCAATAAAATACTATTTGACATCCTCAACGAGCGGTTAGACCTCCTCCGTCAGTTGGATAAAGAAGGCGACTCTGAACATAGGCGACATATCGCAAAAGAGACGCAAACGCTCCATGCACCCCTCGCACACCGTCTCGGACTCTACCAAATCAAGACCGAGATGGAGGACCTCGCCCTCAAATTCACCGACTACAAAACGTATAAATACATCGCTCATGCACTCAATGCAAAAAAGTCCGAACGCGATGCGTATATCGCTAAATTTATTGCGCCTTTGGAGAAGAAACTCAAAGACGAAGGATTTACCTTCACCATCAAAGGTCGCCCCAAGTCCATCCATTCTATCTACCATAAAATGCAGGCACAAAACTGCGACGTGGATAGAATATACGATTTATTTGCCATTCGCATCATCTTAGACTCCGCACCCGAAAAAGAAAAATCTGAATGCTGGCAGGTTTACTCGCTGATAACCGACATCTTCCAGCCCAATCCTAAACGCTTGCGTGATTGGCTTTCCGTTCCAAAGGAAAATGGATACGAGAGTCTCCATACTACCGTTCTCGGACCGGATAACCGATGGGTCGAAGTGCAGATTCGTACCAAGCGCATGGACGAAGTAGCGGAAAAAGGAGTGGCTGCACACTGGGCATACAAAGGTGTCAAAGGAAACATCCTTGCGAACAAACAGTATGTCTATGTCTTCACACCTACAGGAGACCTCAAACGTCTTCCTGCAAACGCTACCGTGCTCGACTTCGCATATTCTATCCATAGCGATGTCGGTGACCACTGCGTCGGAGGAAAAATCCACAACCAAAATGTTTCTATCAGGCAACCGCTACACAATGGCGACCAAATAGAAATCCTTACATCCCCCAACCAAAAGCCCAATGCCGATTGGCTCAATTTTGTCGTTTCTTCCAAAGCTAAGAACAAGATTCGCCAATCGCTCAAAGAGATAGAATACAAATTTGCCGCCGAGGGGAGGGAAATGCTGGAGCGACGGTTCCACAACTGGAAGATTGAATACACCGAAGGCGACATCTCACGTTTGGCGAACAAACTCGGCTACAAGATGGTCAGCGACCTCTACCAGTCTATCGCCCAAGAGAAGGAGGATATCCTGCGACTGCGGGACATCTTCTTGCAGTTGGATGCACCCGCAACGATAAGACCCGTTTCTGCTGCTCCCGCGGGAGAAGAACAGAAGCACCAATCGACCAACAATGATACGCTCAAAGGGCTCGCCATCGAGGTCGATATGAATGTCAAGAACGTGGACTACAACCTTTCCAAGTGCTGTAACCCCCAGCCCGGAGACCCTATCTTTGGATTTATCAGTGTTACCAAAGGTATCCGTATTCATCGTTGCGACTGCCCGAATGCCGACAATATCAGAGAGCGATATCCTTACCGTATGATCCCCGCCCGCTGGGCGCAAAAAAACAACAACAAATAACCCTATCTGAAATATCAGACATCAAACTAATTCCTAATTCCCCTTGGACTCCTATCCCTCCATATTATTAGAAAACGCAGTCAATCAAGTGGCTTCGCTGCCGGGAATCGGCAGAAAAACAGCACTTCGGCTCGTCTTGCATCTCCTTCGACAACCGCAGAACGAGGTGGAGGCGTTCACATCCGCTATCAGCAGAATGAAGAAGGAAGTGCGTTATTGCCGCATCTGCCACAACATTTCAGACCAAGAGATCTGCCCGATATGCCAATCCCATCGCCGAGACCATCAGACGATTTGCGTGGTCGAAAATGTGCAGGACGTGATGTCTATTGAGAATACAGGGCAATTCACAGGCGTCTATCATGTCTTGGGAGGCGTTATCTCGCCGATGGACGGTATCGGACCCAAAGAACTGGAGATTGACTCACTGATTGAGCGTATCTTGCCAGAGCATATACAGGAAGTGATTCTCGCACTGCCCGCAACCATGGAGGGAGATACCACCAATTTCTACATCTATCGTCGGCTGCAAAATCTCTTGGAAAGCAATAGCAACGAGACACCCATAGACCTAAAAATCAGCCAACTTGCCCGAGGTGTGGCAATAGGAAACGAATTGGAATATACCGACGAAATCACCCTCGGACGCTCCATCATAAACAGAACATTATTTAACGGATAACATAGATAACCTTAATCTTGATATAGTTTATCCTTCCTGATCACAAAACTAATTTGGTCTTTGGTAATGAATGAATAACCCATTACATGAGAAATTGAGGTAAGCAAAATATCTGGATAATTATTGGAAATTATTGTTGAAATAAAAAAAGCGTGCAAATTCACGTATAATAAGATTCTCTTTATGGAACAAAAAATCGCAAAGCACCTTAATTGGTACTACTATGGCATGATGCTCATGGCAGTCGCTGCCGCTACACTGATGTATCTGCTCGTTGTAAAAGCAGTGGTCCTGCCTATTGACCCTCTCTCTACCACTGGTAAAATCATCCAATATGTGATTATTTTCGATGCCCTGATTACTATTCCATTGGGCTTGTATGGGTTCAAACGTGCCTGCAATCGTATGCTCAAAGACTTGTCTCCCGACAATCCGGCGCTTACGGAGGAGCACTTTCGTAAGTATCAAACCTATGCCGCGTGGCGAATCGTGCTGGTTTCTAACGCCATGGTGCTCGGTATTGTTGCATTTTATCTTTTGGGTTGCTACCAGTCTATGTTGTGGATTGCGGCGATCGGTGCTATTGGCTGGTATTTCACCAAACCGACTGCCCGTAAGATTCAAATCGAACTAACCCCGCAATCCAATCAGGAAACCTACTAATATGGCTCCTTTGTTATACGGATAATTCCAAATTCCTAATTCCCAATTCCTAATTCCTAATTGAATCCTTATGGTTATCGCAGTTGATTTTGACGGAACGATCGTTACCCACGACTATCCCCGTATTGGCAAACCTATTCCTTTTGCCATCCATACCTTGCTGAAACTGCAGCAAGAAGACCACCACCAACTCATTCTATGGACTGTGCGCGAAGGCGACTTGCTCAAAGAAGCGGTTGAGTATTGTGCGTCCAAGGGGCTGGAGTTTTATGCTGTGAACTCCAACTATCCCGAGGAGAACCCTGAATCCAGAGCTAATAGAAAAGTTACTGCCGACATCTATATTGATGACCGTAACTTGGGAGGACTGCCCGACTGGGGAGTTATCTACAATATGATTCATACTGGCAAGCACAACCAGCCGGTACCCTCCGATAGTTTTATCCCTGATTCCGTACCCCAAAAGAAATCTTTCTTTGCGAAATTGTTCGGCTAACTTCATATAGGATAAATACGAGTAAATAATTCCCAATTCCCAATCCCTATGCTTCATTTGCGCAAGTTAGAACCCGCAGATCTCCCCTTCCTCTACCAATGGGAGAACGATGCACGTGCATGGGCTGACTCGGATACACACAATCCTTTGTCGCAGCAAGACTTACGCAATTATATTGATTCTTCCACGGGCGACATCTATCGAGACGGACAACTGCGCTTAATCATTGACGACGATGGAGAAACATTAGGTTGCATAGACCTTTTCGATTTTGACCCGCGCAATAGGAAAGCCGCCATCGGATTGTATGTAGCCGACCAAGCGCGCGGAAAGGGAGTAGGGCAGAAAGCGGTGCAATTGTTGGAGGAATATGCGTTCCACCATTTGAATCTCCGCTTGCTATATGCGATTATTGCCACTAACAATCTGCCCTGCACTGCCATTTATCGCAATATGAACTATATTCCCGCTGCTAACCTACCGCATTGGACCTTAGAATCCGATGCTGTAATGTGGTTAAAAGCAGCACCATAATCACTATTCTTGTGCTGTGTTCAGTTGTCATATTAAATTGGAATGGTGAGGCGATGCTGCGTCGGTATCTGCCTTCGGTGGTGGCATTTACGCCCTCGGAAGAGGCGGAGATAGTGGTGGCTGACAACGGCTCCACGGATGGTTCAGTGGCGTTGTTGCAAAAAGAGTTTCCCTCTGTCAGGCTTATCTTGCTGGATAAGAACTACGGTTTTGCAGAAGGCTACAACCGCGCGTTGCAGCAGGTGGAGAGTCGCTTTAC
>CAMFEN010000075.1 GCA_945949375.1 uncultured Bacteroidales bacterium
GCACTATCATCGGTGCGCGCTTGGGACATTGCTGGTTCTACGAGTGGCACGATGTAACCAACCCTGCCTTGGCGCGCTACTGCGCCGCCATGGATATCTCCACCGACCCCGTGCAGATTTTCGGCTGGACAATCAACTACCGCAATCCCTACATTGAGCATCCCTTCAAACTGCTCAAGATTTGGGAAGGCGGACTGGCGAGCCACGGCGGCGCCATCGGGTTGATTATCGCTGCATGGCTGCTCGACAAGACGCAGTTTAAGAAATACCCACAATACCACACCTCGTGGATTTGGATACTCGACCGCCTGTGCGTGGGCGTGTGCTTGACGGCATTCTGCATCCGATTGGGTAACCTGATGAATAGTGAGATTTATGGTGGTCCCACCGATATGCCATGGGGCTTTATCTTCGTTCGCGACGGGCAGACGGTGCCTTGCCACCCGACGCAAATCTACGAGATGCTCTACTGCCTTGTCGCGATGGCGGTAATATGGCCCATGTACTGGAAAGGCAAAGCCTACCGCCGCGAGGGGCTGCTCTTGGGCGTGTTCTTTGAGATTATCTTCGTTACCCGCTTCGGGCTGGAATTTATCAAGAACGACCAAGAACTCTTCGAGGCAGGGCATGTGCTGAACATGGGTCAGCTGCTCAGCATTCCCTTCATCCTCCTCGGCATCTACCTCATCATCCGCGCCTTCCGCCGCCCCCTCCTCCCCGAAGTCCCCAAAGCCCCCGAGGTAAAAGAGAAGGGGAAATAGAAGGAAAAACCTTGCTGCGGGCTGCGCCCTTGCAGAGATTCTGAAGGATTATTGCGGAAGATAACTTGTTCATTTATAACTAACCTTCTACTACTTATGAAAACCTTTATTTGTGTCCTTTTATGCCTATGTTTGGGCATTGTCTCTGCCTCGGCGGAGAGCACGCGTTTTGGCGAGGGGCTGTTTCGGTGTGCGGAGTGGGGGCATAGCCTCTATGCCGATGAGCACCCGAACTTTGTCCGCATGGACGTTCCCTACACCTCCAACCGCCCCATCTACGACTACGGCGCGTCGGGCGAAGCCTACCGCTGGCAGACTATGGGGATATTCGGTATGCAGTTGCCGCTCTGGTACGGGCAGGTGGGCGACAGCACGATGGCTATCAGCGTGGTGAGCGATATGTCCGCCAACCTGTGGATGGACCTTTTCGGCAAAAAGACTTCCCCCATCGTGGATTGCGACTACCGCATCGGGCTGCCGACCGTGGCGTTCCTGCACCGAATCGACAAGGGTTTTGCCCGCAACTACGCCCTCAGTTGGTCGCCCTTCAAGCACGAATCGACCCATATCGGCGACGAGTTGCAGATACAGCATGTGGAGCAAGAGCATGCCCTGAAGCGCGTGAATGTGTCGTACAACTACACCGAACTGACCTTCACCCTCAACGAGGCAGAGGACCGCCGTGCGGAGAATCATTGTTTTCGCGTGGGGCTGATGTTGCTCTGGGATTGGAAAGAAGGCTGGTATCATATCTATGAAGAGGACGGCGATGCCTCGCTCGCACAGCCTCGTCTTTCGCCATGGGAAGCCTACTTGCAGTACCAATACCAGTCGCCCACGAGCAAGCACGGCTTCCAAGGTATTGCCTCGGCGGAGATACGCAACCGCGCCCTCTACGGCTACGACCTGAGCAACCGCGAAGGGGAGACACCCTTGCTGCAAGACGAAGGGCGCGTCTTTAGCTACAATGTCTTTATCGGCGCCCGCTATTGCGCACCGCGCTACCACGGTATCTACTCCCATTGGTCGCTCGGCATACGCGCCTACCATGGCAACTGTCCCTACGGGCAGTTCCGCAACATAAAGAACTTCAATCAAATAGGATTATGTCTGATAATAGAATAGTTTATATGGGCACGCCGGATTTTGCCGTAGCAGGTCTGCGTGCGTTGGTGGAGAACGGATACAACGTAGTGGCGGTGGTAACCATGCCCGACAAGCCTGCGGGAAGGGGGCATAAGGTGCAGTTCTCGCCCGTGAAGCAGTATGCGTTGGAGGCGGGGCTGCCTGTCTTGCAACCCGAGAAACTGAAAGATCCCGCTTTCGTGGAGGAATTGGCATCCTACCATGCTGACCTGCAGATAGTGGTAGCCTTCCGCATGCTGCCCGAGGTGGTATGGAGCATGCCGCGGTTGGGCACTTTCAACCTCCACGCCTCGCTCCTGCCGCAGTACCGCGGTGCCGCGCCTATCAACTGGGCTGTTATCAACGGCGACCGCGAGACCGGCGTAACCACCTTCATGCTCAAACACGAGATAGACACGGGCAACATCATCCTGCAAGAGCGCATTGCCATTGGCGAGAACGAGAATGTCGGCTCTGTGCACGACCGCCTGATGGACCTTGGCACCGGCGTTATCCTCCGCACCGTGGACATGATTTTCGACTGCGACGCGCGCGGCGTTGCGCTCCCCACGCAGCCACAAGACGAGTCTATATTGCTGCGCCCCGCCCCAAAAATCTTCAAAGACACATGCCGTATCGATTTCTCGCAACCCGCTGCCGCGGTGCATAACTTCATCCGCGGACTAAGCCCCTACCCAGCCGCGTGGTGCGACCTGACGCTCAACGGACAGACCTACGAAAACGTAAAGGTGTTTGCGGCGGCAGTGGTTGCCGCAGAACAAGGAACCAAGAACCAAGAACAAGGACAAAAGGGGCATATCCTCGTACCCTGCGGCGACGGCAACTATATCGACTTGCTCGAATTGCAACTGCCAGGGAAGAAACGCATGGACGCCAAATCACTATTGAATGGACTGAAATGAATCCCCTCACTCTGATTGACAAATACTACGCCGGCATCCCCGCCTTGCGGGAGGTGCTGCTGACGCACAGCAGGCAGGTGGCAGACCGCGCGTTGGCGATTGTGGACGCGCACCCCGAGTGGGTAGCGAGCGGCGAAGTGGACAGACAGTTTGTAGAAGAAGCCGCCATGCTCCACGACATCGGTATCATCTTCTGCAATGCCCCGAAAATCCACTGCACCGGCAGCCACTCGTATATAGAGCACGGCTACCTTGGAGCGGAACTGCTGCGGCAGGAGCGCCTGCCCAAGCATGCCTTAGTCGCTGAGCGCCACACAGGCAGCGGTATCACCGAGGAGCAGGTGGAGCGCGAAAACATACCCATCCCCTTGCGCGACTACTGCCCGCAGTCCTTGGAGGAGAAAATCATCTGCTATGCCGATAAGTTCTACTCCAAGAGCCACTTGGGCGAGACCCTATCCATCGACCATGTCCGCCGCAACATCTGGAAATACGGCCACGACTCCGTGGTGCGATGGGAGGCAATGGAAAAACTAATAAATTCAAAATAGTACTATGCGATTTACTAAAATGCACGGTCTGGGAAATGACTACATCTATTTTGATTTAGTTTCCATGCCCATGTCTTCTATTGATTGGCAGACGATGGCGATTCGGTTAAGCAATCGTCATACAGGAATTGGCGGAGATGGTATTGTACTGATTATGCCAAGTGATACTTGCGACTTTCGAATGCGTATCTTCAATGCGGACGGCTCAGAAGCGGAAATGTGCGGCAATGCCTCGCGCTGCATTGGCAAATACGTCTTTGAGCGCGGGCTTACAAACAAGACAACCCTCACCTTAGAAACCGGCGCGGGAGTGAAGACCCTACATCTGCATGTAAGCAATGGAGAGGTGGAATCAGTTAGTGTCGAGATGGGAAAAGCCTTATTGGAAGATGGATTAAGGCAAGAACATAAACGCACTTCATCTGATATTTTGCCCCCCTTGTTTGTTGTCAATATGGGCAACCCACATGCAGTAGTGATGGTGGAAGGAGAAATTACCGATGAGATGGTGATTCAGTTAGGTCCCCGCATTGAAAAAGACAAACGCTTTCCGGCGGGGACCAACGTGGAGTTTGTACGTGTAGAAAACCGCAAAGAACTAACTATGCGCGTATGGGAGCGAGGTAGCGGCGAGACGATGGCATGCGGTACAGGCGCGTGTGCCAGTGCTGTAGCCGCATTCGCAAAGGGGCTTACTGACAATGAGATAACGGTGCATTTGCGGGGTGGAGATCTATCTATTCGTATAGACGAAGATTGGAATGTGCTGATGACCGGCAGCGCAACCTTCGTCTTCGACGGAGAGGTTGATTAGATTTCTTTTGCCCGTTGTCGGATAGCCTCGTAAATGAGAATGCCTGCGGCAACGGATACGTTCAGGCTCTCTATGGTGGCGGTCATAGGTATGCGCACCTTGTCGGTGCAACGCTTTAAGTTCTCCTCGTAGATACCTTTTTCTTCCGACCCCATCACGATGGCGGTGGGTACGGTCATATCGACGCTTGTGTAGCAGGTGTCGGTATGCTCGGTGGCTGCCACGATGCGCAAGCCGCTGTCGCGGAGGTAATCTAAGGTGTTTTGCAGGTTCTCCACTTTGCAGACAGGTAGCGTATGCAGTGCCCCCGCCGATGTCTTGATAGCATCGCCGTTGATGGCTACGCTGCCACGGTTGTTGATGATGAGCGCATGCACGCCCGCGCAGACACAAGTACGAGCAATAGCGCCGAAGTTGCGCACATCGGTAACGGCATCCAATACCATGAGCAGCGGCGTCTTGCCCTCTTCAAACAAGTTCTGCACAATGTCTTCCACACGGTGGAAAGCAATCGGCGAGAGGAAGGCAATCACTCCTTGGTGGTTCTTGTCGGTGTACTGATTGAGTTTCTCAATGGGCACTTTCTGGATGGGCGTAGCCGTGCCCTCCAAGCGTTGGAGCAGTTCCCTGCCGATGGCACTGCTCATATCACGGCGGATAAGTATCTTATCTATTTCTTTGCCCGCATCGATGGCTTCTATCACGGCACGAATGCCAAAAATCATCTCTTTCTCAGGCGGGCGACGAGTTTCGTAACGCATAATAATTTCAATTTAAAAGACCATTAGTACTTCAGCCATTCAAGGAATTTGTCGATGTCCTCATCGTAGGAGTAGGTGGACTCTACCAAGCGACTGCCATCGGGATTGAGTTGCACATAGTAGGGCTGTGCATTCGCGCCATACTCGGTGCGCTGCATGTAACTCCACTTGTCGCCTACGGTTTTCAGGGTTACCTTTCTGCCGTTCTCTTCCAATACGATAGGCTCTGCTAATGCCGTCTTATCATCGACGATAAGCGAGATAAGCACGTACTTGTGCATGTGCTCCTCTACCTCGGGTTTGGTGAGCACAGCCGCCTCCATCTTGCGGCAGTTGACGCAGCCATAGCCGTTGAAATCCAAGAAAACGGGCATGTTGTGCTCGCGGGCATACGCCATACCTTCCTCATAGTCGGTGAAGGTGATTTGCCCATTCACACTCTCTGCCCCTGTTGCGCCGCCATTGCCGGTGCATACCCAGTCTTGCGTGGACATAGGTGGTGCAAACGCCGAGATAGCGCGCAACGGCGCACCCCACAAGCCCGGCACCATATACATGGCAAATGAGAGCGAGATGGTAGCGAGGAAGAAGCGCGTAACGCTCGTCTTCTTGTGGTCTTCATCATCATGCGGGAAGGAAATCAAGCCCAGCAGATAGAGGCCCAACAGGGCGAAGATAACAATCCACAAAGCAACAAACACTTCCCTATCAAGGATATGCCAACCGTATGCCAAGTCTGCCACCGAGAGGAATTTGAGCGAGAGCGCCAACTCCAAGAACGCCAACGTTACCTTGAAGGTATTCATCCATCCGCCCGACTTCGGCATTTTCTTCAATACCGAGGGGAACATTGCAAAGAGCGAGAAAGGCAACGCCAATGCAATAGCAAAGCCCAGCATGCCGATAGTAGGTGCGAGCAAGGACTTGGCTGCCGCCGCTACGAGCAAGGTGCCGATGATAGGACCGG
>CAMFEN010000076.1 GCA_945949375.1 uncultured Bacteroidales bacterium
GAGGTAACGCCGTCGAATCGGAATCCGTCGAAGTCGTATTCGTCGAGCCAGAACTTGCAGTTAGAGAGGAGGAAATGGAGCACCTGTGGCTTCCCGTAGTTGAAGCAAAGGCTGTCCCAAGCGGGGTGCTCACGGCGACCGCCGTCGTGGAAGTACTGATAACCAGTACCATCGAAGCGTCCGAGCCCTTCCACTTCGTTCTTCACAGCATGGGAGTGCACCAAGTCCATGATGACCGCCATGCCTCGCCCGTGGGCATCGTCGATGAGGGCTTTCAGTTGCTCGGGCGTGCCAAAGCGGCTGGAGGCGGCGAAGAAACTGCTGACATGGTAACCAAAGGAGCCGTAGTAGGGGTGCTCTTGGATTGCCATGATTTGTATGCAGTTGTAGCCCAACTCTGCTACGCGAGGCAGGACATTGAGTCGGAACTCCTCGTAGGTAGAGACCTTTTCCTCGGCGGAGGACATGCCGATATGGCACTCGTATATATATAATGCCTCGTCTTTCTTGGCTTTTACTATCTTGCCTTTGTGTTTCCACTCGTAGGGCGTCTTGGGCTCCCATACTTGGCAGGAGAAGATTTTTGTTTCCTCGTCTTGCACTACGCGATTGGCATACGAGGGAATACGCTCTCCCGCGCCTCCGTTCCACTCCACGAGCAGTTTGTATAACTGTCCGTGTTTGAGTGCGCGTGCAGGGAGGTTGATTTCCCAGTTGCCGTTGTCTATGGGCTGCAGGCGATAGGCTTCATCTTTCTGCCATGCGTTCATGTCGCCGATGATGTAGATGGCGGTAGCGTTGGGCGCCCACTCGCGGAAAACCCAGCCTTTCTTCGTGCGGTGTAGACCGAAATACAAGTATCCGTCCGCCCACTCGGCTAATGGGGCACCATTAGTAATCTCTTGCTCCTTCCGGAGCGCATAATCATAACGCCCTTGGATAGCCGCTGCATAGGGCTGCAAATAGGGGTCAGACTGAATAAGTTTCAATGTGGATTCCATATATTGGTTGTTGTTTTGCGCCGACAAAGATACTACATTTTTTTGAAACGCGCAAACAAAATCCGCTATTTTGCATAGTGTAGTTAGCAAAATGCAGAAAAATATGTTATTTAGCACATTTTTTCGCCAAAAAATTTGGAGGGTTTGCAGAAAAGCAGTACTTTTGCATCGTGTTTTTCATGGTATTAGATTTTAAGGTTAAGTAAAGATTGGGTTGTCGTGATGACAATCCTTCTTTTTTTGTGCATATAAGAGGCTGCCAGACGGATGTGTTCGGCAGCCGTTTTTTTATGTTGGGTGTGGATTTGAAAAAGACTAACTTCAGATTGCCTTGCCCCCTAACCCCTCATAGATGGAGTTTGTATTGTCTCTTTATGCAAGGCTTTTGCTTTGTCTGCGGGTGAGATGTCGGTGTTCCCATTGGCTGTGTTTTCTGTGCTTTTATGTTCGTCTTTTTGCCGTCCTTTTGCCGTCTTTTTGCCGTAATTACTTCGAGGGAGATTGTAGTAGAAATTGACAAGGGAGGAGCGTGGATGTGCGAGTGCTTTCGCTAAAGTTTGTTTTGATAGCGCGCGGAATGGCGAATGGAAACACGAGGATTGTAAAAAATGCTTTTCCATTCTAAGGGCGTTTTTAGGCGATTTGAGCGATTTTCTGCAAAAATATGTGTCCCCCTATTGCATATATCATTTTTTTTTCGTACCTTTGCACGGAATTTTGGTTGATTTGAATGCGTGCGTGTTCAATAAACATGTGATTATCACGGATGGAAGAAAACATATAATTAACGTGTAATTAGGCATTCGTTTTTCTTTTCAACCGAAATTACCAACGATAGGCAAGATATTACTCAATGTAAATTATCAACTATGAAGAAATAAAGAATATAGCAATGGAACAGGTATTAGAACCGGAAATGGAAGGACAAGAGAAGTATGATGGTTCGAGTATTCAGGTGCTCGAAGGCTTGGAGGCAGTGCGGAAGCGTCCTGCAATGTACATCGGCGACATCTCGCAGAAGGGTCTGCACCACTTGGTTTATGAGGTGGTGGACAACTCGATAGTCGAGGCGCTGGCGGGCTTCTGCAACCATATAGAGGTTACGATAAACGAAGATAACTCTATCACGGTGCAGGACAATGGTCGCGGTATCCCCGTGGATATGCACCCGAAGGAGCACAAGAGTGCGCTGGAGGTGGTGATGACCGTGCTGCACGCGGGCGGTAAGTTCAACAAGAACTCCTATAAGGTGTCGGGCGGTCTGCACGGCGTGGGCGTGAGCTGCGTGAATGCGCTCTCGACGAAACTGCATGTGGAGGTGCGCCGCGACGGGAAGATATTCATGCAAGAGTACGCGAAAGGCAAGCCGACCTGCGCGGTGCATGAGATAGGGACATACAATGCCGACGAAGTGGGTACGGGCACCTGCGTGCAGTTCTGGCCCGACGGGTCGATATTCACGGAGACGGTGTATCAGTACGACATTTTGGCGAACCGTATGCGCGAGTTGGCATACCTGAACGCGGGTGTAAAAATCACGCTGACGGACAAGCGAGTACAGACCCCCTCCGCCTCCCCCCACGAGGGGGAGGGCGCGATGCCGCAATATAAGAAAGAGGTGTTCTTCTCGGAGAAGGGCTTGAGCGAGTTTGTGCGGTATATCGACAACACGCGCACGCCACTGATTTCGGAGGTGATTCACCTGAACACGGAGAAATACGGCACGCCTGTGGAGGTGGCGATGATTTACAACACCGACTTCAACGAGAATGTACACTCTTATGTAAACAATATCAATACGATAGAGGGCGGTACGCATGTGGCTGGTTTCCGCGCTGCGCTGACGCGTGTGATGAAGAAATATGCCGAGGACAGTAAGTTGCTGGAGAAAGCCAAACTGAAGGACAAAGACGGCAATGCCACCATCGACCCGAATGACTTCCGCGAGGGCTTGACGGCGGTGATTTCCGTGAAGGTGGCAGAGCCGCAGTTTGAGGGGCAGACGAAGACGAAGTTGGGTAACTCGGAGGTGGCAGGTATGGTGTCGTCGGCAGTGGCTGAGGCACTGACGAACACCCCGACGACGCAAAGAAGATTGTAGAGAAAGTGATTCTCGCTGCACAGGCGCGTATCGCTGCGCGCAATGCCCGTCAGAGCGTGCTCCGTAAGTCGCCGTTGAGCGGCGGCGGACTGCCTGGAAAACTGGCAGACTGCGCGAGTAAAGACCCTGCGGAGTGCGAGTTGTTCCTTGTGGAGGGAGACTCGGCAGGCGGCACGGCGAAGACCGGACGCGACCGCGTGCATCAAGCTATCCTGCCGCTGCGCGGAAAAATTCTGAATGTGGAGACAGCAATGGAGCACAAGGTGTTCGAGAGCGAGGAGGTGCGCAATATCTTCACCGCATTAGGTATCACCTTTGGCACGGAGGAAGACCCGAAAGCACTGAACCTGAGCAAGATACGTTACCACAAAGTGATTATCATGGCGGATGCCGATGTGGACGGTGCGCATATCGCCACGCTCATCATGACGCTGTTCTTCCGCCACATGAAAGAGGTGATTGAGCAAGGGCACCTGTATATCGCCATGGCACCGCTCTATCTTTGCTCGAAAGGGAATATCAAGGAGTACTGCTGGAACGACCAGCAACGGCATGACTTCATCCAGAAATACGGCAACGGTAGCGAGCAGGGTATCAAGACGCAGCGCTACAAAGGTCTGGGTGAGATGTCGGACGAGCAGTTGTGGGAGACGACGATGGACCCCGAGCGCCGCATGCTGAAGAAGGTTACCATCGAGAACGCCGCCGAGGCAGACCATACCATCGCTATGCTCATGGGCGACGATGTGGCACCCCGCCGCGAGTTTATTGAGGAGAATGCGACCTACGCGAAGATTGACGCATGATGTTATAATTAAGAATTATGAATTAAGAATTAAGAGGGCATTGCAGGCGAAAGACTCCGAATAAATTCTTTTTCAATCTCTGCAAGGGCGTTAGCCCGCAGCAAGGTGATTCCGATGTTCCTGCTCGCTGACGCTCGCGAGATTTTAAGAATTATTTCAGAGGATATAAGATGCGAACGGATTATGAAAATAGCGGTATATTGTAGTGCGAAAGACAGCGTGCACGAGCGGTATAAGCAGATGGCTGCGCGGCTGGGGACTTGGATTGGCGAGCACGGGCATACGCTGGTGTACGGCGGTGCCACAGGCGGGCTGATGACGAGTGTGAGCAACGCGGCAAAGGCAGCAGGCGCGACTGTGGTGGGCGTGGTGCCCCCGCGGATAGTGGCTGCGCGGCGGCTGGCAGACAACTGCGACGAACTGGTGAATGCCGACAACATGGCAGACCGCAAAGCGAAAATGCGCGAGATAGCCGATTGCTTCATCTGCCTGCCCGGCAGTTACGGCACGCTGGACGAGATGATGGATGTGATAGCCAGCGGCACGGTAGGCGAGCACAAGAAACCGCTGTATGTGTATGATTATCAGGGCTTCTACGCAGACCTCAAACGTCAGATCCGACGCATGAAAGCCGAGGCATTCATCCCCGCCGAGGAGAGTTACACCCCTGTGTTTGTGGAGCATTTTCAGGAACTGACGGAGGTGCTGGAGAAGTACCAAGAGGCGCTGGACTGGAAGGCAAAGTGCAGTAAGAATTAGGAAACAATCGGTCGTAGCAAAGCGAAGATAAGAATTAAGAGCGCAGGTTGTCAGGGTACGCAGGTGTCCTCGCTTGCTAAACAGTCAAAATATAAATTATCAAATAGTCAAATTAGTATATGAATCAAGTTGTTACGCTTCAGAAGAACCTCCTGCCGACGAAGGAGATGGAGAAATGGATGGCACGTATCGTGGAAGACATTGCGCGCTACCGCCGTGTGGAACAATCAGCAGAACTGAAAGAGTTCCGCGAGTTGCAACAGATAGTGGAGGCTGCCGCTTTCCAAGAGAAGAAGCATATCCTGCTCACACGCAAGTACTGGGACACGGAGGAATTTAAGAAATTGGCGCGGCTGCATGTGTTGCGCAACCACGTGCCTGCCGTGCACGGCTATATGCTCTATAACGTGAACGAGACTTTGCGTAACTATCTTGCGTTTGCCGAGAGCGAAGATTATCAGAAGTTGCAAGATAAAGAGGCAGTGAAGGCATCGCCGGAGTTGCGGCACTATAAGATGATTGACAGTTCGCTGACGTTGCGCAACTACCGCCGTTGTGAGGCAACGGATGCCGTGAAAGAGTACAAGGCACTTTTGGCGGAGACGAGCACGGAGACCTCACATCGTTGCAGGTGGACTGCAACAGCAAGTTCGGATATTCTGCCGAGATGACGCTCAATATCGTGCAGTCGCTCTACGAGAAGAAGTTCACCACCTATCCGCGTGTGGACACCCAGTATCTGCCTGACGATGTCTATCCCAAGTGTCCCCAGATACTCAACGGCGTCTACCAGTCGCTCATTGCCGGACAGAGCGTCTACGCTCCGCTTGTGAAGCCCCTTGGAGGCAAGCCGTTGCCTAAGACCAAGAAGGTCTTCGATGCCTCAACGGTTACTGACCACCATGCCATCATCCCTACAGGAGTGCCTATACGTGGACTCACCGATATTGAGCAGAACGTCTTCGACCTAATAGCACGCCGCTTCATAGCGGTGTTCTATCCCGACTGCCGTTTTTCTACTACTACCGTTCAGGGCAAGGTTGAGGATGTGACATTCAAGGTTAGCGGAAAAGAAATTCTCGACCCCGGATGGCGCAAGGTGTATGGCAAGGAAGCCAAACAGCAGACAGACGACGAGGCGAGGAAGACCGACGAGGAGCGTGTGCTCCCTCAGTTCACGGTTGGCGAGAGCGGCCCCCACGAGCCTAC
>CAMFEN010000077.1 GCA_945949375.1 uncultured Bacteroidales bacterium
TATCCGAGCAGCCCCATCGAAAGCCCGACCACCATAGACAGTACCTCCATGCAAGCAGCCAAGAAGCAGGCGCGAAAACGCTTGGTTACCGTGCAGGCGGAGGTACCCGAGCCATCCCCAAAAAAGGGGAGGCTCGCCATTGGTGGCTATGGCGAGGCGGCGATGAAACGCTGCTTCTACTCGAACAACTACCTGCGCTACACCTCGCCGGAGAACTACGTGAATGACCAATATGGGGAGTTTGACATTCCCCATGTGGTCATTTACTTAGGCTATGATTTCGGCAAGGGTTGGAGCATGGGCAGCGAGATAGAGTTCGAGCACGGCGGCACGGAAGTGGCGGTGGAGATAGAGGAAGAAGAAGGCGGCGAGTATGAGACCGAGGTGGAGCGCGGCGGCGAAGTGGCGCTGGAGCAGTTTTGGATACAGAAATCGTTCAATCCCTACGCCAACCTGCGTATGGGTATGATTATAGTGTCGTTGGGCGGTACGAATGCGCACCACGAGCCTAATCAGTTCTTCGGCGTGTATCGTCCCGAGGGCGACAACACCATCCTCCCCTGCACATGGCACGACATCGGCGTGCAGTTCCACGGTCGCTACCGGTGGTTCGGTTACACGGCGCAGTTCCTACCCGGGTTGGAGAGTACGCTTTTCAGCAAGCAGAACTGGATACAAGGCGGCTCGGCATCGGCGTATGAATTCAAGTTAGCGAACTGCTACGCTGGCTTGGCG
The DNA here is from genome assembly GCA_945949375.1 of uncultured Bacteroidales bacterium. GTDB lineage: Bacteria > Bacteroidota > Bacteroidia > Bacteroidales > Paludibacteraceae > Colicola. The sequence goes on from CAMFEN010000077.1 coordinate 736, forward strand.
CGGCTGGACTTCTATCCGCTCGAAGGGAATACTAAAAAGCAGGATAGTATCAGGGTGCGATATGGAGACCGCACCTCCTTGCGCCTCTCGCTGAGCGGCTACGCGGGGACTTCCTTCCGCAATAACCTCAGCCCGACGACCAACAGCAAGTACGCGGGCGTGAAGGGACTGGTGTCGCTCGTGGCGTTCGATTGGAACTACACGGGGCATGGCGTCATCTTCCGCGGCTCCGCCACCTACGGGCACTTGGGCGACGCGGCACTCATCTCCGCCTACAACAAGTCGATGAGCAAGAACAGTATCTCCAAGCGTGAGAACGTGGCGAGCGATGCCTACACCGTTGGTGCGGAGATAGGCTACGATCTCTTCCATCCAGTCCCCCGTCTGCGCGACAGCCGTCAGTCGCTTTACCTCTTTGCGCGCTACGACGCCTACGACGCACAGGCGCGGATAGAGGGCACGAAGAACTACTGGACGGGGCGGCAGAAAGTGTCGTGCGGCATCAACTACCTGCCCATACCCGAGGTGGTCATCAAGGGCGAGTTCGGCTACGGCATACTCAACCAAAACCCCTATTCGGCTACGCGCTACAACAACGAGCCGTATGTGGCGCTGTCGATTAACTACTGCGGATTCTTCATCTTATGAACTGGTAGAACAGAAGAAGCGCGTAGAGAAGGGCTGGTTCCCGAAGAGACCTCAAAGAAGTGAGGAAAAAGGCAGGTAGAAGACTCGGCAATCACTAACTAATCACTAACTAATCACTAACTAATCACTAACTAATCACTAACTAACATGAGTTCGATGTAAGATTTTTAGTATAGATTTTCTTTTGATTTCTGAGCGTAGCGAAACAAAAAGACAATCGCTCATCCTATTTTAGAAAGGATTTTTTGTAAGATTATGGATTAGATTTTCCGATTTTATCCCTTAAAAATCATTGCAAAAATAACGCAAAAATCTTTACTAATAATATTCGGAGTGATAATTTTATGCCCTTTCGCTTCGCTCAGAAATCTATAGAAAATCAAATAGAAAATCTTTTGGTAAAATATATCTTATATGTCGTATCTTATTTCGAACTCACGTTAATATAATCAACATGCGTATGAAGAAAACGAAACTATTTTTTGCCGTGGGGCTATTGGGGCTCGCATTGGCAGGTTGTCAGACGACGACCGGTGGCGGTCAGGACGTAGAGTCGCCTAAGGAGACCGCTTTGAAAGCCGCAATGGAGGCGTATGTGGACGGCACCGTGGTCCCCACCTACCGCGCCCTTGCGGACGCTACCACCGCACTCTATGCACAGTGCGAAGTGATGATGAACCATTTTGACGCGGGCACGCTGACGGAGGCGGACGTGAAAGCCGCAGCCGACGAGTGGGAGAAAGCACGCAAGTACTGGGAGTTGAGCGAGGCGTTCCTCTTCGGTCCCGCAGCGAACCACAACATCGACCCGCACATCGACTCATGGCCACTGGATAAAGACGGCATGGACGCTATGCTCGGCAACGCCGCACAGATGGCGCTGATAGAGGAGCAAGGAGCGGATTATGTGGGCGATAAGTTAGGATACGGGCTGCTCGGATTCCACGCGGTAGAGTACATGCTCTATGCTTCCGACAACGCCGACAAGAGCAATGTCCGCCTCCACGCGCTCAACTACACCCGCGCAGAGATGGTCTATCTCGTGGCGGTGGCAGAAGACTTGCGCAACCAGACTGTCGCACTCGAAGCCTCGTGGGCTGGCATCGATAACATCAGTGCCGAGAAGCAGACCATACTCGAAGAAGCCGAAATCGATTACAACGATTTCACCAAAGGCTACGGCTCCTATATGAAAGTCGCTACCGGCGGCGTCTATGCCACCTACCAAGAGGCGGCTGAGGAGTTGATGCAAGGCTGTATCGACATCGCCGACGAGGTAGGTAACACCAAGATTGGACGCCCTGCCAACGCCACCTCCGACGAAGACCGCAACTACATTGAGAGCCCCTACTCGCTCAACTCCATCGAGGACTTCCAAGACAACATCCGCTCCATCCGCAATGCCTACTGTGGCAGCCAAGCGGGCGACGCCAGCGTCAGTGCATATATCGCTACCATCGACAAAGACCTCGACGACCGTTGCCGAGCAGCCATCGAAGAAGCCTTGCAAGTGATTGCCGTTATACCTGAACCATTTGCAGTTAGCGCGAAGTCAGGCGAAGCACAGAATGCCGTGAAAGTAGTAGGCACCGACCTCGTGGACGTACTCACAGAGGTAAACGCCGCCCTAAGCAGATAGAGGACCCCCTCCGACTCCCCCTACAAGGGGGAGAGATAGAGGCTGAGACGCGACAAGGAGGTGCGGTCGGAAGTTTATCCCGTTTGCGGGAGCCGCACCAAAAAGAGCGAACAAGGCACCTCTGAACACTAACAAAAGATTACCATGGTGCGGCCGGGAGACCGCACCTCCATGAACCACTGATAAAACAACACTATTATGAAAAAGACATACCTTCCCCTACTTATTGGGGTAACGATTTTAGTGGGTTGCAACCCCACGCTCCCGTCCGACGAAGAGCCTACCGACGAGACCGCTTCCATGCCCGCATGGTACTACGCCGGCGGCGAACTCGGCACCACTGAGTTGAACACCAGCAACGCCTACGAGCAACCCACCGCCTCCGTGGACAACGGGCACTTCTCCGAGCAGTTCAAGAGCGGTGAAGCACTCTTTGAGAAGCAGTTCATGACCAACACCGGCGGCACCCGAGGAGGACTCGGTCCCGTCTATGTGCGCGCCAGTTGTATCCACTGCCACCCAAATTACGGACATGGCAAGTCCGTTCCCGCGGGCAAGTACAACAGCAACGAGATAGGCAACGGTACCCTGCTCGTCATCTACGACCCCAGCACCGAAGCCTACAAGACATGGGCTGCGGGTATGCCGCAACTGCATGCCGTGCCGCCCTTCAAAGCACCTATCGACGAGTCGCAAATCACCGTGGAGTGGCGCACCGTCAGCACCTTCGCCGCATCAGGCAATGTCTTCACCTTCCCCGATGGAGAGCCCTTTGAGTTGCGCTACCCCGTCGTTACCATGCCCGAGACAGCTGTCTATGGACACGAAAGTATCGCGCTCGGCGACTACGAGGTCAAACTCGAGAACACCATCGGCATCTACGGCACAGGGCTCCTTGATGCCATACCCGATGACTCTATCATCGCACAGTGGGCAAGAGAGGAACTCGCCTATCAGAAAGGCTACCTCAAGCACTGGAACAGCGCCATGATGGAGGGAGGAGTCTATAAGAACTGGTACACCAACAAGGTGCAAGGCGATGGCACACCCTACGCCCGCCGCTTCACATACGCCATGAGCCGCGGACCGCTGCTCGATGCCGCAGGTGCCAATGCCATCTGGAACATCACCAACGTTACGCGCTCCGACCGACGCTACCACTACCTCGACCTCGCGGGTACTACCTACGCCACCATCGCTTCCACCGACCCCGATGTGCAAGCAGGCTTCCCTGAGTACATAGAGAAAATCGACCCCGAGCACACGCACGCAGAGTGGTTCACCGACGATGTGCAGGCGAACATCTACGCCTACCTCACGTCCAAAGACCTGCCCGTGGAGATGAACGATGACGAGTATGCCGACTTCATGGTTTGGCACCGCGGACTCGCTGTGCCCGCCGTTCGTGGAGCCGACGACCCCGTGGTACAACGCGGACGCGAGGTGTTCAATCAGATTGGTTGCGCCGCATGCCACCGCCCCTCGTGGACGACGGGAAGCGACCAACTGCAAGACCCCAACCGCTTCTTCACGCGCAACAGCGATATGCCGCGCTACCCCTACCAGACCATCTGGCCCTACACCGACATGGTGCAGCATAAACTCTGCATGGAGAACGACATCCGCACGGGCTGGTGCCGCACCACACCCCTCTGGGGACGCGGACTGCACCAGAAAATCACAGGAGACGCCTACGCAGCACGCCTACACGACACCCGCGCCCGTAATGCCGTAGAGGCAATCCTTTGGCACGGCTACTCCACCGAGTCCGATGCCTACGAGAGCACCGTCCAATTCTACAACCTCCCCAAAGAAGACCGCGACGCCCTCGTCAAGTTCGTGGACGCAATATAATCGGGGGAGCTAAAATTACCTTCGTCTCTGTTTGGCACACCCTCTTTTTGACAGCGGATGGCGACGGTATTTGTTCGATACAGGCAGATAAATAACCTAATAATAACCTAATAATAACCTAATAATAACCTAATAATAACCTAATAATATCCTAATCATAACATAATCATAACATAATAATTACTTTTGAATCTCCTTTTATATTTGGCTCATGGAGGGGGCACCGGAAATCAAGGGCAAGGAGATGTTTTTATCATCTCGCCCATAATAATATAAACGGGTGTGTGTCATGCTATTTTGGCACACCCTCGTTATTTGTTTTTGCATGGCTATAATGGGTAAAAAAACATGTTTTGCAGCACAAAAAGAATTTTTTACGCCCAACGCCCTTGCATATTTCCCAAAAAAGCAGTACCTTTGCACCCGCAGTTGATAATTGGGGAGTACATATTTATTAGTAGCGTTATAAGCCGAACTTGGTTTTCTGGAAACTTCGACACTTTTTAGAAAAATTACTCAAGCACAAGCCTATGCGCTCACGCCGTTAGGCGTGGGCTTTTGTGCATACATTTGAGTAATTAGGTAGTCGAAGACCTCAGAAAACCAGATGAAGCGAAACGAAAGTTCACGCTTTTTTTTATTCATAAACAACATATATTCACTAAAAACAGTTACCATTATGAGAAAACGATTTCTTCTTTCGCTTTTGGCAGTCTTATTGACCACCCTAAGCACCCACGCCTACGATTTCCAATCCGGCGACCTCTACTACAGCACCACCAGCAACACCACCGTGGAAGTTACCTATCAAGAGTATGGGAGTGAATCCAACTACCAAGGTCTCACTACCGCCACCATCCCTGCAACCGTAACCTACAACGGCACCACCTACTCCGTAACAAGCATTGGAGGCGCTGCGTTCTGGGGTTGCTCCTCCCTCACCTCCATCACCATCCCCAACTCCGTAACAAGCATTGGAA
>CAMFEN010000078.1 GCA_945949375.1 uncultured Bacteroidales bacterium
GAGGGAGGCAGCGAAGATGTTGTAGCCGGAGTTGGGTTGGACGGTGGAGCCGTTGCTGAAATGATACCATCCGCCTTCTACGGCTATACTCCAGCCGTTGCGGATAGGGAACTCCATATAGAGCGCTTCGGGGAAATGGAAGTTGGTAACACTGCCGACACTACGGTTGGCGTCCACCAAGTCTCGAAACATATGTCCCTCGGGAACGGTATTGCGGTAGGTCTTGGTCAGAAAGCCGAGACCGATACCCGGGCGCAAGCCTAAGACGAAATGCGGGAGGCTGACGAGGGGAATGTCAAGATAGAGATAAGGAGCGATGGCATGTCCGAGGAGGGGGTTCTGTCCGAAGCACCAGTAGCTAAGCGCAACGCCCATGCCGGTTTGGCGATGGCGGATAGGGTTGCCGTGGCGGTCGGTGCGCGGGCGGAAAGAGATAGACCAGTCGTCTAAAGCCTGCCACTGCGGGTAGAACGTAACGGAGAAGTCCGCACCAAGGCTCGGTCCTGTCCATGCGCCTTTGTCGCCGACCATCACATCGACCTTGCCGTCGGGCATGATAGCGCCTGCGCGGAGCATGGCGCGGCAGTCAAGGGAGAGTTCCGCCTGCATGCTAAGCGCGGGTAGCAGGCAGAGAAAAGTGAGCAATATGAGACGATAGGTTTTCATTTAGCGTGCAAAATTAGTTAAATTTTGCGAGATATGCAAACCTTTTGTCGGAAAATTTGCGTATTCGGCAAAAAAGCAGTACCTTTGCCGTCGGGAACGGGAGGTATACACAAGCGGAATAAGGTTCTAATACAACCCCAACGACCGCGTTTTTTAACAAAAATTTCCTGAAATTGTTCAAATTTATTGTTTAACGTATAATTCTCGCATAATTAGTCATTAATTTTTTAGGGAATATGGTGGCGGCAGAAGTTGCAGTTTAGCATGGAGGGGGGCATGGTTTAGCAAACTGACCGCAGGCGAGACGCCTGCGTACCCGGGCGGCATGGAGAGTATAGTTATAATGGTGCGGCATGGAGACTGCACATCCTTGAAAAAGATGAAAGGAAAGATTGCAACGATAGGCTATTTTGATGGGGTGCACCGAGGGCACCGTTACTTGTTTGCGCAGTTGCGTGAGCAGGGGGTGGCACGTGGGTTAGCACCCGCTATCTATACCTTTTATGAGCACCCGAAGGAAGTGGTGTGCGGGTTGTGTCCGCCGCTGCTGACCACGCGGGAGGAACGTTTGCGGCTGCTGGAGAGCGAGGGGGAAGTGCAGGTGCTTTCCTTTGCTTCGATACGGAGCCTCACCGCTGCGGAGTTTATGCAAAGGTTGCAGACAGAGGGGGTGCGAGTGCTGCTGATGGGGTATGACCATCATTTTGGCTCTGACCGATTGACGGATTTCTGCGATTATGCCCGCATCGGGCGGGAGGTAGGCATAGAGGTGGTGTTAGCTCGGGAACTATCGGAAGAGGAGGCAGGGCATGTGAGTAGCTCGGCTATACGGCGAGCGTTGCTGTCGGGGGATGTGGAGGCTGCCAACAGGATGTTAGGCTATCCTTATTGTATATGCGGCGAGGTGGTGCGGGGGAATGCCATCGGGCGCACCATCGGCTTCCCCACAGCGAACATCGACTATGCGGCGGAGAAACTGCTGCCGCCGGCGGGTGTGTATGCCGGCAGGTGTTGCGCCGAGGGAAGGGACTATCCCACGCTTGTGAATATCGGCAGTAACCCGACGGTGGGCAATAGGCGCACGACCATCGAAGGCTATTTGACAGGGTTTGAAGGCGATTTGTACGGGCAGCGGCTTTGCTTTCGGTTAGAGCACTTTGTCCGCAGAGAGCAGAAGTTTGGCTCGTTGGAGGAATTGCGAGAGCAGATAGCCAAAGACCTTATTGAAAATATGACTCATTGACACAGAAACATTCTTTACACCCTCGGCGCGGTCTTGCCGTTTTTAACAAAAACATTCGAGCATTGTTCAACTATTTTTATAGTTGGTATTGGAATTAGCAGGCTGGGCTGCCTGCGCACTCGGGCAACTTACGTACTTGGTAGGTTGCCCGTTTATTATTGCTTTTTTCAGTTTCTTTTTACCGTCCTTTTGCCGTCCTTTTGCCGTCTTTTTACCGTAATTACCACAGTGAGCCACAGAAGGCAATCGTTTGATTTATGCGTTGGTCTTTTATCGTACTTAAAATCATCAGGCTGAATACCTAAAAAAAAGCCTATTGTTTGCATATTCCGAATTTTTTTCGTACCTTTGCGCGGTATTTTGCATACATGCGCACGAACGGAAAGAAACATATTGTTTTTTGGCTATTCCTTCTCCTCTTGCCGGTTGGGCTGTGGGGACAGGAAGTGAAGCCCCTCTCCATGCCCTCCTCGCCAGAGGGGGCTGTGGAGTTTGCGCATCCGGTCATTGAGCCAGAGAAGGATTCGGACACTGTGGTGCGGCCTGGAGACCGCACCTCCAGTAGCGCGGGTGAGATGCCCGCGTCCCCGGTGGTGCCGGTGGATAGTTTTCAGACTGAACCACCGAAGAGCGCCGGCGGGTTGGAGGCACCCGTGGAGTATGTGGCGAAAGACTCGATAGTTCTCCTTGGGACGGGCATTGCTTTTCTGCACGGAGAGGCAGATGTGAAGTATCAGCAGTTGCAACTGACCTCGGAGTATATGCGCGTGCACATGGATTCGAGCATGGTCTATGCCAAGGGCGTGCTGGATACCGTGGAGGGCGAATGGATGGGGAGACCCGTGTTCAAAGACCACAACGACACCTACGAGTCGGACGAGATAACCTATAACCTCAAGACGCAGAAAGGCTATATCCGTCAGGTGGTTACGGAGCAGGGCGAGGGCTACGTGATAGCCGACCGCACGAAGAAGATGGAGGGCAACACGATGATGATGGCAGGCGGTATGTACACCACCTGCGACCAGCACGAGCACCCGCATTTCTACTTGAAGATGACCAAGGCGAAAGTAGTGCCGGGCGACTATATCGCTACTGGTCCCGCCTACATGGTGGTGGGCGACGTGCCGTTGCCGCTGGCGGTGCCCTTCGGCTTCTTCCCATTTACCAAGCAATACTCCAGCGGACTTATCATGCCCAACTTCGGCGACGACAGCAGCCGCGGACTGTACTTGAGCGGGTTAGGCTACTATTTCGCCATCAACGACTACGTGGACCTGCAGGTAACGGGCGATATCTACACCCGCGGCACATGGGCGGTACGGGCGCAGTCGAAGTATATATGGCGGTATAAGTTCAGCGGCAACCTGAGCATCAACTTCCGCAACGACGTTACGGGCGAGAAAGACATGCCCAACTACTCGCAGGCACGCAACTTCAGCGTTCAGTGGACACACACGCAAGACGCGAAAGCCAATCCTTATTCCACCTTCTCTGCGAGCGTGAACTTCTCCACTTCGGGCTACAACCGCAGCAATATCAATGCGTACTACAACCCCGAGTTGAACTCGGAGAACACCAAGAGCTCGAATATCTCGTACACCCAACGCTTCCCTGACAGTCCGTGGAGCCTGTCGCTCTCGGCGAATATTTCCCAGCGCACGAAGGACAGCACGCTCTCGCTGACGCTGCCGGAGCTGAGCGTGAACATGAGCCGCGTCTATCCCTTCAAGCGGAAGAAGCCCGTCGGCAAAGAGAAATGGTACGAGAAAATCAGCCTCAGTTACTCCGGCAACGGGCGTATCGCTATCAACAACGTGAAGGAGAATCAGTTTATTCATACCGATTTCCTCCGCGATTGGCAGACGGGACTCAAACACTCCATTCCCATCTCCGCCTCGTTCATGCTCTTCAAGTACCTGAGCGTTACGCCGAGCATCAACATGACCGACCGCATGTATTTCCAGCGCGTGGACCAGACATGGGATGAGCAGGAGCAGCAACTACAGCGCGACACCACCAACGGCTTCTACAACGTCTTCGACTTCAACGTCGGTGTGTCGCTCAGCACCAAACTATATGCTTTCTACACGCCCATCAAGAAACTCTTCCCCAAAGGCAAAGTGGAGAAATTCCGTCACGTGATAACTCCTTCGTTATCATTTAGTTACCACCCCGACTTCGGCAAATCCGGATGGGGCTACTATGGCGCCTACGACCAGCCTGTGTATGAGGCAGAGACCGACCCCGCCACAGGGCGAAAGATACAGAAGACAGACGAGGCGGGCAACCCGATGTTTGTTCATCAGACCTACTCGCGTTTCCCCAACGGTATCTATGGCAATGTGGGACAAGGCGCAGCGGCAGCACTCTCTTTCTCATTAGGCAACAACCTCGAGATGAAGATGGTCAACAAAGACGATACCACCGGCAAAGCCCCCTTCAAGGTGGTGAGCCTGATTGATAACCTCAGCATCTCGGGCGGCTATAACTTCATTGCCGACTCGATGAATTGGAGCAATTTCTCCGTGAACCTACGTATCAAGATACCGAAGGTAAACTACACGATTAACCTCAGCGGGCAGTTCGACCCCTATATGTATGAACTCAACGCGCTGGGGCAGCCTGTGCGCACCAACAAGCAGTATTGGCATAACGGACGTTTCCCTCACTTCCTCGGCACCAGCACCAGCCTCTCCTACACCTTTAATAATCAGACCTTCCAAAAATGGTTCGGCAAGGATAAGAAAGGCAAAGGCGACACCCCCGCGGATGAAGAGACCAACATGGACGATATCACCGTGGGCGATGACGGACTGGCAACCAACGGCAAACTGAACAAGGGAAAAGGGAAACAGAAAGAGGCTGAGGTGGACGATGGGTATGTCAAGACCGATTTTCCGTGGAGCCTCAGCGTCAGTTACACCCTGCGCTACGGGCAAGGCAGCGAGTTTGATTACAATAAGATGTACTACAAGATGCAGTTCACCCACAACCTCTCCCTCTCCGGCTCGCTGGGCTTTGGCAAAGGATGGAAAGTGAGTGCGTCCACGAGTTACGACTTCAAGGCAAAGAAGTTCGCGAGCGCCAACTTTAACGTCAGCCGCGACCTCCACTGCTGGAACATGACGGCATCGTTTGTGCCCTTCGGACCGTATAAGAGTTATACCTTCCACATCGGTGTGAATGCCTCAATGCTTGCTGACCTGAAATACGACAAGTCGAGCACCCAAAGCACCAACAAACGCGTGGATTGGTGGTAAGAAAGACCGTCTTACGACTGTTCGACCGCGCTGAAGCGCTGAAAGACCGTTTTACGACTATCAGACCGCTGGCGCTGAAAGACCGCTAACGCTGAAAGACCGCGCTGACGCGCTATCCGACTGATATACAATTCGGAAACTAAATCAGTCGTTCAGCGAAGCGGTCGGACAACGAAGTGGTCGAACAATGAAATGGTCATTCAGCGAAGCGGTCTAACAACGAAGCGGTCGGACAGCGAAGTGGTCTAAAAATCAAATAATCACAATGATAGTAGAAAACGAAAAAGTAGTAACCGCCACATACGAGATGTTTGTGGATGGAGAGAATGGACAAGAAGAGTTGATGGAGCGTGCGACGGCAGACCATCCGTTGGTCTATTGCCACGGCTTGGGCATGATGCTCCCGAAGTTTGAAGAAGCGCTTGCAGGCAAGCAGAAAGGCGACAAGTTCGACTTCCGCATTGACCATACGGATGCCTACGGCGAGTACGATGAAGAAGGTGTGCTGGATTTAGACAAGAAGATGTTCTTCAACGGCGATGGAGAGTTCGATAGCGAGCGCGTGTATGTAGGTGCCATCGTGCCTATGAACACGGTGGACGGGCAGATTGTCAATGCACAGATTCTGGAGATTAGTGCAGAAAAGGTTACTATCGACCTCAACC